>DATMZL010000458.1:0-4290 GCA_035607075.1 Polyangia bacterium | reverse complement strand
CCGATAGCCGACGAGATCAACCTTATCTAAATTCGCAAATTCATCGACCTCACCGCCACAACCTGATCACTACAAACTTTCCCAAAAATAGACCACACATGCAAACATTCACGGCAAAGTGCGCGGTCATCACGATGCTGGTGGCTCTGGGCGGATGCGGTTCCAGCACCAGCAGCGGCGGTACGCCCGTCGCGCTGACGGACTTCGCGAGCGAATCCGCGAAGGCGACCTGCGCCCTGATCTACAAGTGCTGCGACGCCACCGAGCGCGCCGCCGATACGACCTTCGGCACGACCGAAGCCGAGTGCGTGACCATGCAGACCCCCACGCTGGCTACCGGTGTCGCGAGCTTCCAGGCCGGGATCGACGCCGGCAAGATCACTTTTCACGGCGATCGCGCGCGCAAGTGCCTCGACAACATCAAGGGACTCTCCTGCGACTGGGGTATCGCCTTCAACCGCCGCTACGTGCCCGACTGCGCGCACGTGTTCGACGGGACGGTCGCGAACGGCACGGCCTGCGCGATGGACGAGGAGTGCATGAGCGGTTTCTGCAGCCCAACGGGCTGCGCCGCTCGGGGCAAGGCCGGCGACGCCTGCGGCGCCCCGACCGGCTGCGAGGACGGCCTCTACTGCCCGGTCAGCGCCGGCGACCACTGCGTCGCGGTGGCGGCTATCGGCCAGGCTTGCCAGGTCTCGGTCGCGTGCGAGAACGCCAGCTGCGTCGTCCCGGACGGCCAGACGGCGGGGACCTGCGGGGCCCCGATGATGTGCAACGGCCAGTAGCGCCCGTTCGTCCTGTCGCCTTGTCCTAGGCAAACCGCGGACTTTGGGGTAAATACGCCCCCTTCGCAGTCTCGCGATCGAAGGAGATACGTGGTCCCATGGCGGCAGCAGCAGAAGCGTTGAAGACGGGCCCGCTCGCGCGGGTGAAGGAAGAGTTCGGCGGCAAGGACAAGCTGGTCGACAAGATCGTCGGCGTGCTGGATTCCGGCGACGAGAGCAAGGACGAGCTGCGCAAGCGCCTGCTGGGTGTGTCGAACACGAAGCTGATCCGGCTGTTCTCGGTCGCGACGAAGACCAAGCAGGCGGGCGGCCACGACAAGCTCGTCGCCACGACGGCGGAGAAGCTGAATCGCGCCAAGGACAAGGACTACGTCGCCAAGCTGGACGAGTACTCGGACGCGCGCTTGCTGGACATCGTGCAGGTGGCGGAGCGCGGGAGCGCGGCCGCTGCGGCGGCGAAGGCCGACGGTTCCAAGCCGCCGGTCGCGAGGGCGGCCCGGCCGGTGAAGGCCGCAGCGCCGAAGCCGGCTGCGAAGCCGGCGGCCAAGGCCGCGAAGAAGCCGGCGGCGAAAAAGCCGACGAGCAAGAACAAGAAGAAGCGGTAGCCGGCAGGCGAGCATGTTCTTGGGCCGGGTCGTTGGGCGGCTCTGGGCGACGCGGCAGGCGGCGGGCCTGGCCGGGCGCAAGATGTTGCTCGTCCGACCCGAGACGGCCGCGGGACGCGAGGCGGCGCGGCTGGTCGTCGCCGTCGACGGCTTGTCGGCGGGCCCGGGCGACCGCGTCGTGGTCGCGCACGGCAGCCGCGTTCGCGACCTGACCGTCGGTCCCGAGGTCGCCGACAAGGACATCGTCATCGCCATCGTCGACGGCCACGAGCTGAGCCAATGATCCTCGGGCGCGTCATCGGCCACGTCTGGGCGGCGCGTCGCGACGCGCGCCTGCAACGGGCGAAGCTGCTGGTCGTGCGGCCGCACGCGATCTACGAGCCCGCGTTCGCGACCCGCCATCTTGTCGCGACCGACGACTGCGATGCGGGCGTTGGCGACGACGTGATCATCTGCCTGGGCGCGCCCGCGCGCGCGTCGGCGGGCGGCAACGACATGCCCGTCGACGCGGCCGTCCTGGGCGTCGTCGATCGCATCGAGTGGCGTCCGGAGGCGATGCAGGAGCCGGGCGCGGCGCCTGGGATCAAGCGCGCGCTCGGTGGGCTCGGCGGGCTCGAGGATGCGAGATGATTCGCGGCACGGTCATCGGCCAGGTGTGGGCCACGCGCAAGGCGCGCGGGCTGGACGGCCAGACGCTGCTGCTGGTCGCGGCGCGCGACGCCGACGGGCGGGCGACGGGCCGGCTGGTCGTCGCGAGCGACACGCTGGACGCGCGCGCGGGCGAGGACGTGACCGTGGCGTTCGGCTCCGGCGCCCGCAACGTGCTGCGCCCCGGTCCGGACAACCGCGATCTGCTGTGCGACGCGGCCATCGCCGCGATCGTAGAAGGAGCGGGCTGATGTTTCTGGGTCGCGTCGCAGGAACTGTCTGGTCGACGGTGAAGTGGCCGCAGGCGCAGGGCGTGAAGCTGCTGCTCGTCCGGCCGTATCGGGTGGGCGATCTGCCGCCGGGCGCTGCGGCCGGGGCGGCGGGCGGGGCACCGTCGGAGCCCACCGACGATCTGGTCGTCTGCGCGGACATCCTCGACGCCGGGCCGGGCGACGACGTGATCGTCGCGTTCGGGCACGCGGCGCGCGTCGCCGTCAGCGAGAAGCTGCCGCCTGGCAGCAAACCGTCCGTCCCGATCGACGCCGCCGTGGTCGCGGTCGTCGATCGCGTGGAGATCCCGCGGTGAAGGACGTCGATCTGCGGCGCATCGTCGCCGAGGTGACGCGCGAGGTGACCGCGCAGGCAGAACGCGGCGGCGGCCGCGCCTCGACCGCGAACGGCGCTCAGCGCGGGGGCCGGGGGTGGTCACGACGACGGGCAAGAACCAGCGCGGCATCGTCGCGAAGATCGCGCAGGCGATCGCGGACGCGGGCGGCGACATCGTCGACATCTCGCAGACGCTGATCTCGGACTACTTCACGATGATCATCATCGTCGACACGGGCGCCTTGTCCGTGTCGTTCGCCGAGTTCAAGGCCAAGCTCGAGCGCACGGTGGCCGCGGCGGGCGCGGAATGTCTGGTCATGCACGAAGACATCGTCAACGCGTTGCAACGGGTCTAGCGACGACCACTTTGCACCGGCTGCTGATCGCGCTATCAACAAGCTCCGGCGGGTTCGCCAGCGTCTTTGTTCCATGAAATATCGGCTGACGGAGAAGATCGGTAGCGGCGGGATGGCCGAGGTGTTCCGCGCCATCGGCGAGGGCCCGGCGGCCTTCGCACGTCCGTTCGTGGTCAAGCGCATTCACCCGCGGCTGTCCGGGCAGACCGAGTTCGTGCGCATGTTCGTCGACGAAGCGAACATCTCGGCGCGGCTGATCCACCCGAACATCGTCCAGGTGTTCGAGTTCGCGTTCCAGGACGGCGGCTACTACCTGGTGATGGAGCCGGTCGAGGGGATCGACATGGCGTGGTTGCTGCGCCGGCGCATCGAGCGGCCCAGCGAGCAGCTGTCGCCCGCGTTCGTGGCCGAGGTCGGCCGCCAGGTCTGCCGCGGGCTCGACTTCGCCCACACGCTGGCCGACGCCGAGGGCGCGCCGCTGGGCATCGTCCACCGCGACGTCACGCCGCCCAACATCATGGTTTCGTGGAACGGGGTCGTGAAGATCCTCGACTTCGGGTTGGCGCGCGCTGCCGAGGCGTTGCGCCTGCACCAGAGCGACGCCGGGATGGTGCGGGGCAAGATGGCGTACCTGGCGCCCGAGCTGCTGGACGGCGCGACGGCTGACGCGCGTTCGGACCTGTTCTCGCTGGGCGTCGTGCTGCACGAGCTCTTGTCGGGCGAACGGCTGTTCGTCGGTGACACTGACTTCGACACGCTGAAGCAGGTGAAGGGGATGTCGATCCCGCGGCCTTCCAAACGCAACTCGGCCGTCAAGCCGGCGCTCGACGGCGTCGTGATGCGGGCGCTCGAGCGCGATCCTGCCAAGCGCTACGAAAGCGCCGGTGAGATGGGCGACGAGCTGGAAGCGCTGGTCCTGCGCAAGAACTACTCGACGCGCGCGCTGGCGCGCAAGGCGCGCGAGCTGGCGGAGCACGAATCGCCCGCCGACAAGGTGCGGCCCACGCCGCTGGCGATGGAAGCGCCGTCGTTCGTCGGCCGCGAAGATTCGACGGTGATCGTCGACGAATCGGTGATGCAGCTGCCCGCGGGCGCCGGGCGCGCGCCGACGGCGGTGCGGCCTCGACGTGGAGGAGGTGGGCGCACGCGCTGGCAGCTCCCCGTCATCGTCAGCGCCTTGCTGATCTGCTTGTTTGGCGGCGCGCTCCTGGGCGCTGCGCTCAAATCACCCGCTGCTCCACCCGCGGAGGTTGCGGCGCCTGTGGCGCCGCCCGCGCCCGCGCCTGCGCC
>DATMZL010000456.1:0-3690 GCA_035607075.1 Polyangia bacterium | reverse complement strand
TACTGGGAGATCTGGAACGAACCGGACTACGTCCCGGGGTTCTGGACCGGCACGATGGCAGACTACTACACGCTCTACGACAACACGGTCGCTGCGATCACCGCCGTGCTGCCGAACGCGCTCGTGGGCGGGCCTGCGACGACCCAGTCCGCTCCGATCCAGGCCTTCCTGCAGCACTGCAAGAGCGCGGGGACGCGCGTGACGTTCGCTTCGTCGCACGTCTATCCGGGCGGCGCGGCCGCGGGTACGGCCGCGAACCCCGCCGGCCTCCTCAGCGACAACAACGCGCGCGTCAACGGGATCACCGGCGCCGGATACACGACGGCCCAGGTGAAGTCTTTCAACACGGAATGGAATTCGTCGTACAGCGGCCAGGGTGGAGGAATGGGCGACGTCGTCACCAGCATGGACAACCACTGGAACGCAGGCTTCATCCTCAAGGCGGTCAAGCTGCTGTCCGACAAGAACTCGGGCGACACGCCGCCGGCCGACGTGATGTCGTACTGGGTGCTGTCCGACGTGTTCGACGAATCGAGCGGCCCGAACGGTTCCTACATCCTCGGCAAATCGAACGGAAATCTCCCCTTCGGTCAGGTGTTCGGCATGATGACCGCGCAGGGGATGCGCAAGGCGGCCTTCAATGCCTTCAAGATGCTCGCCTACCTCGGCCCGAAGCGCCTGATGTCGGGCGGTGGCAACGGCGGCGACGGCCTCGACGCGATGGCCACCATGTCCGCCAACAGCGACGAGCTGCAGATCCTCCTCTCCAACCAGTTCGCGGCCATGAACACGACCGGCACGGACATGGTGACGATCACCGTCAGCAACCTGCCCACGGCGCTCGCCAACAAGGACGTGTTCCTGACCCACTTCCGCGTCGACGAGACACACAGCAACCCGTACAACGCGTGGGCTGCCGCCGGCAAACCCGCCAGCCCGACCGAGGCGCAGTGGCAGACGATGAAGGCGCAGCAGCACCTGGCGCTGCTCCAGCCGGTCGGCAAGGCGACGACCACCACGACGTGGTCCACCAGCTTCAGCATTCCGCGGCAGGCCGGATCACTGGTCATCCTGGGCGTGAAGCGTCCCGTGACGGGCCGCAACGCGTTCGTCGAGATCGAGGCGGAGGATTACGACGGCCAGTCGGGCATGACCAAGCAGGACAGCGGCGACAGCACCACGCTGGGACAGTCGATCACCGGCAGCAGCGGCGCCAACGCCTTCTTCCTGAACACGGACTTCAGCGACACCGGCGTCGGCGCGGTTCAGCTGCGCGTGAACACGTCCGCGGCGACGACGCTGGAGCTGCGCGCCGACTCGCAGACGGGGACGCTGCTGGGGACCTGCCAGATCCCGTCGACCAGCGCTGCCTGGGCGACGCAGACCTGCAACCTGACGTCCACGTCGGGCGTGCACACCCTGTACGTCAACTTCGGCGGGTCGATCCGCCTGAATCACCTGAAGTTCCAGGCGGGGACCACCAGCACCGGGACCGGCGGCACGGGGGGCGGCGGCGGCACCGGGGGCACGGGCAGCGGCGGCCGGGGCGGCGCCGGCGGATCCAGCGGCGGCGGCAGCACGGGGGGCATGACCAGCGGCAGAGGCGGCAACGTCGGTAGCGGCGGCAACGGCGGATCGGGATCGGGCGCTGCGGGCACCGGCGTCGATACGTCGGGCGCTGCGGGCACCGGCGTCGACCCGTCGGGTGTCGCGGGCACCGGCGTCGACCCGTCGGGCGCCGCAGGCACCGGCGTCGACCCGTCGGGTGTCGCGGGCACCGGCGTCGATACGTCGGGCGGCGCGGGTACGTCCGGTTCGGCTGGCTCCGGGGCCGACTCCGGCGGTGGCGGCTGCGCGTGCGACGTCGGCGGCGCCGGCTCGTCGTCCGGTATGTTGATGATCGTCGGGCTCGCCGCGATCGTCCTTCGCCGTCGCGGACGACGGACGTAGCATCGCGGGCGTGAACGCGGCACGCGTATCGGCCTTCGGCGTCGGCGTTGCGCTCGCCGCCGCGGCCTGCTCGAGCGATGCGGGCGGCGTCAGCTGGACCGCGCCGATCTGCGCCGTCGGTCAGGTGGCCTGCGGTCATAAGTGCGTCGACGTCGCCGGAGACGCGCTGAACTGCGGCGGGTGTGGCATTCCGTGCGCTGCGGACCAGACGTGCCAGGCGGGCGTGTGCGTGTGCGCGCCCGGGATGCTCGACTGCAACGGCGCGTGCGTGTCCGATCCGAGCCCGTGCGGCAGCGCGGGAACCACGCCCGCGCTGATCACGTCGGCACCAGGCGCGTACTGGAAGACCGACGGCGCGCTGACGGAGGTGACGGCCGGGAACGCCGACGTGACCGTCGACGCTGCGTCGCCTGCGCAGATCTGGGAAGGCTTCGGCGGCTCGTTCAACGAGATCGGGTGGTCGGTCCTGAGCATGCTCAGTCAGGCCGACCGCGATACGGCGATTGATCTCCTTTACGGCAGGGACGGCGCGCGCTTCACGTTCGGGAGGATCCCGATCGGCGCCAGCGACTACGCGCTGGAACGCTACACGCTGGACGAGACCGCCGGCGATACCGCGCTCGCGCAATTTTCGATCGCGCGCGACATGGAGAAGCTGATCCCGTACATCAAGGCGGCGCAGGCGGTGAAGGGCAGCATCCGTTTCTGGGCCAGCCCGTGGACGCCGCCGACGTGGATGAAGCAGGGCCCGTTCTCGCCGGGAAACGTGCCGTCCCCGTTCGACGGCGGAACATTCAAGGCCGACGACGCGACGATGGCGGCGTTCGCAGGGTACCTGATCCGGTTCGTGCGCGCGTACGCCGAGCAAGGGATCCGGATCGAGACGATCTCCCCGCAGAACGAACCGAATTACACCGGGACGTACCCGACCTGCGGCTGGTCGGCGGCGACGTACACGACGTTCATCGGCCGGTTCCTCGGCCCGGCGTTCGGCGACGCGGGCCTGACGACGAAGATCATGCTCGGCACCTTCAACGGCGGTGGGTCGGATCGCGAGATCGTCAGCAGCGTGATGACAGATCCCGGCGCGCAGGACTTCATCCAGGTGCTCGGTTACCAGTGGGGCATGCGCGACGCTGTCGGCCGCGCGCGACCGTTCAGTCTGCCGGTCTGGCAGACCGAGCATGTCTGCGGCAACTACCCGTGGGCGAAGCCGTTCGACGCGACGATGGCGCCCAACGACCAGGCCTACGCCGTCGAGAGCTGGGGCGTGATCCGCGACTGGATCCGCGCCGGCGTCACGGCGTACAGCGCGTGGAACATGGTGCTCGACACCGTCGGCGTCGGCATCGACACGACACGCGTCTGGCCGCAAAACGCGCTGCTGACCGTCGACGTCGCGACGCGGACGCTGAACGTGACGCCGACTTTCTACGTCTTCCGGCACCTCTCGCGCTTCGTCCCGGCGGGCGCCAGAGTCGTGGCGACCCGCGGCGGTGACGCGGTCGCGTTCAAGAACCCCGACGGCAGCGTCGTCACCGTCCTTTACAACGCCGGATCCGCCCGGACGATGACCGTCGCCGCCGCCGGCAAGAAGCTGCAGTTCGCCATGCCCGCCAACGGCTGGGCGACGGTCGTCGCCGACTGAGATCGGCGAGCCAATTTTGTGACAAGGCGGTTGGCCTCGCGACAAACCCCTGAGCGGTGAGCCCGTTCGCGATGCCGTTGGTCGAGCAGGTG
>DATMZL010001055.1:0-7276 GCA_035607075.1 Polyangia bacterium | reverse complement strand
GCATCGAGGTGCCGAACCGCTCGCGCGAGAAGGTGTTCCTGAAGGAGATCCTCGCCGACGACTCGTTCCGCAAGGGCCGCTCGAAGCTGCCGATGGCGCTCGGCAAGGACATCGAGGGCGGACCCGCCGTCGTCGATCTCGCGCGCATGCCGCACCTGCTGGTCGCCGGCACCACCGGCTCGGGAAAGTCGGTCGCGGTCAACGGCATGATCACCAGCGTCCTCTACAACGCGTCGCCCGAGGACGTCCGCTTCATCATGGTCGACCCCAAGATGCTCGAGCTCTCGATCTATGAAGGCATCCCGCACCTCTTGCTGCCGGTCGTCACCGATCCGAAGAAAGCGAACCTGGCGCTGCGCTGGGCGGTCGACGAGATGGAGCGGCGCTACGAGCTGCTGGCGAAGACGGGCGTGCGCGACATCTCCAGCTACAACGCCAAGATCGACGGCGCCGATAAAAAGAAGGATGAGGCGGCGGCCGCGGCGGCGGACGCACGCAAGTCCGACAAGAAGATCCGCGTCGTCATCGCGGGTCCCGACGGCACCGAGCAGGAGGTCGATCTCGACGCGGACGCCGAGATCACGCTGGCGGACGGCGACGGCGATACCGCCGGTATCGTCGGGTACGAGACGCCCAGCGACGAGGATCTGTCGGATGCGGCGGCGAAGGTGCAGGCCGAGAAGGAGAAAGCGGCCAAGGCGGAGGAAGACAAGCCGACCAAGCTGCCGTACATCGTCATCGTCATCGACGAGTTCGCCGACCTGATGATGGTCGCCCCGAAGGACGTCGAGACAAGCGTGGCGCGGCTGGCGCAGAAGGCGCGCGCCGCCGGCCTGCACCTGATCCTGGCGACGCAGCGGCCGTCGGTCGACGTCATCACCGGCCTCATCAAGGCGAACTTCCCCAGCCGCATCGCGCTGCAGGTCGCGTCGCGCATCGATTCGCGCACCATCCTCGACCAGCAGGGGGCGGAGACGCTGCTCGGCAACGGCGACATGCTGTTCTCGGACCGCGGCACCAAGCTGCGGCGCATCCACGGCGCCTTCCTGTCGGACAACGAGGTGCACCGCGTGGTCGAGTTCTTGAAGCAGCAGGCCAAGCCGGTCTACGACATGGACATCCTGAAGCCGCGCGAGGAGGACGCCGAGGAAGGCGGCGCGCCCGCGAACGACTTCCACGACGAGTTCTACGACCAGGCTGTCGCGATCGTGTGCGAAACGCGCCAGGCGTCGGTCTCGTACATCCAGCGGCGGCTGCAGATCGGCTACAACCGCGCCGCGCGCATGGTCGAGCAGATGGAGCGCGACGGCATCGTCGGCCCGACCAACGGCGCCAAGCCGCGCGAGGTCCTGGCGCCTCCCGGCGAATACCTCAGCGCGGCGGGCGCGTGATGGTGCGGGCGACACTTCACCCTAGCCCTCCAATCCACGCAGCCGCTTTCGCGGGGCGAGGGGACCTGATCCGGATCACCCGGATCGTGAGGACCACCCGGACCGTCCGGATCCGCCTCTCTCTCCCTGTCCCGCTTGCGGGAGAGGGTCGGGGTGAGGGAAGGCCGCTCTCGGGCGACGCCTGCTAGGATCTCCGCGTGATCGCATCCCTCGCATCCATGTTGATTGTGATGACTCAGGCTCCGGCGCCCGCGCCGGAGCCGCCGGCGGGCGCGCGGCTGGACGTCGCCGCCGTCGTCGCCAAGGTGCAGAAGACCTACGACAACGCCGCCGACTTCAAGGCGCGCTTCACGCAGACGCTGACCAGCGCCGCGCTCAAGCGGACGACCAACTCGGCGGGCCAGGTGACGTTCAAGAAGCCGGGCCGGATGCGCTGGGATTACGAGAAGCCGGACAAATCCAGCTACATCACCGACGGCGGCGTGCTGTGGCTCTACGAGCCCGACGACAAGCAGGCGTTCAAGCAGGACCTCAAGGGGTCGCAGCTGCCGGCGGCGCTGGCGTTTCTGATGGGGAAGGGGAAGCTGGCGTCGGAGTTCGACATCAGCTTCGCGCCCGACCGGGGCGGCGCCGGTGCGAGCAAGAGCTACGTCTTGTCGCTCGTGCCGAAGACGCCGCAGGCGCAGGTGAAGAGCATCGTGTTCGTCGTCGACCCGCGCGACTGGTTCGTCCACCAGAGCGAGATCACCGACGCGCAGGGGAACACCAACGTCATCGTATTCGCCGACGTGGTGATGAACTCGCGCGTGCCGGAGACGCTGTTCCACTTCACGCCGCCCGCCGGGACGCGCGTGATCGACACCGGCAAGCTCGGGAAGTAACGCCGGACCCCTCTCCCTAACCCTCTCCCCGCTGCGCGGGGCGAGGGGACCAGATCCGGATCGAGGAGATCAGATCCGGATCCTTCTCCCTCTCCCGCTTGCGGGAGAGGGTCGGGGTGGGCAAGCCTTGCGAGGGCTAGAAGCGGACGGTGACGGCGCCGCCGCCGCCGGCGGGCGTGGCGGTGGGCGTGAAGATGAACGCCGTCTTCGACTTCTCGCTCGGCTTCAGCACCAGCGGGTAGCCGGCGAAGCCGGCCGCGACCAGGCCGACCGCGGCCGTCACGATCGAGACGTTCGTCAGGACCGCGTACCGCCGGCCCTTGCTCGCGAGGTCGTCCGACGCCGGCGTGCCCGGGGAGGTCTTCTCGTAGTCGCTCTCGGCGTTGTGCTCGAGCAGACCGAACGCGATGATTCCGACCACACCAACCACGGCGACGCCCAGCGCCACCTTGGTGATCGTCATGCGCGTCGGCGTCATCTCGGCGTCGAACATGCCCGGGCCGCTCGACGCCTTCAGCGCCGCGGCGCCGCCCAGGTCGACCGCCGTCTCCTCGTTCTCGCCGACGCTGACGGGCCGCGACACCTGCTTGCCGCCCGAGTACACGGCCTCGACGATGTAGTCACCCTTGGGAACGCTGTAGATGGTCAGCGGCGCGGTCCCGAAGTAGCGGCCCTCGAGGAAGATCTTGATCTTCTGCTCGGGCGCGGCCTTCACGGCGACGCGGCCCAGGCCCTCGGCGTTGGGCGACGCGAAGTGGACGTGGCCGAGGCTGTCCGTCTTCGGCGCTTCCTGCGAAGTGTCGAGGATCGTCTTCGGCTTCTCGGTGTCACCTGCCTGCTCGGCCGGCTTCTCGTTCTTCGGCTTGTCTTCCGGCGAAGCCTCGTCGGTCGCCTGCGTTGGCTCGGCGGCCTTTTTCTTCTTCGCGAACGCGGGGCTGGTGGAGAGTAGCGTTGCACCGCCGAACAACACGGCGAGGAGCGAGATGCCCCAGACCGAAGGAACGAGACGACCTGGCGACGTCCGTGACCGAAAACCTGAACGCGTCATGAGGGGGTCCTGGTTGGAGGTTGGCGTTGCAGAAACCGAGAATGTACGCCCATTTAAAAAAAATCAATGCGCGAATCGACCCACGAAAGGGTTGTCTTGGCGCTCGGCAGCGACGGTGGTTTCCTCGCCGTGTCCGGGGATGACGAGCGTCGCGTCAGGCAGCGTCAGCAGGCGATCGCGGATGGAATGTTTGATGGCCGGCAGCGAGCCGCCCCACAAATCCGTGCGGCCGATCGACCCTTTGAACAGCGTGTCGCCCGCGAACAGCAGCGGCGTCTGGCCGGATTCCTCGAAATAAAGGCAGATCGAGCCAGGGGTGTGTCCGGGCGTGTGGATGGCGCGGACCTCGTGGCGGCCGAACGCGATCGCCTCGTCGCCGCGTAGCTCGAGCGTGGGCGCCGGCGGATCGTCGCGGGCGGGGGCCGCGCCGCGACGGGCGCGCGCGAGGCCGAACATCGCCATCTGCATCGCCGCGTGGTCGTACAGCCAGCGGTCGTCGTGGTGCAGCAGCACGTCGGCGCCCGTGCCGGCCGCGACCTCGCCGGTCCCCATCACGTGATCGAAGTGCGCGTGCGTATGAACGATCTTCACCGCGCGCAGCCCGGCGCGCGCCAGCGCCGCGAGGATCTCGGGCGCCTCGTCGCCGGGATCGATCACCAGCGCCTCGTGCGTCTCCGGGCAGCTGACGATCGTGCAGTTGCACCCGAGCGCGCCGACCGGGAACGTGATGCGGTCGAGCGGCACGGCGGTCTCTTCGAGGCGGATCAGCGGAGCCGGAGGGGCACGCCGCTGACCATCATGACGACGGATTGCGCGCGTTCGGCGAGGATCTGGTTCGCGATACCGGCGATGTTGATCAGCCGGCGATCGGGGACGCTGGCGGGCAGGAAGCCGAGGCCGATCTCGGTGGTGACGAGGACGACCGGCGTCGTCGAGCGGTAGAGCTTGTCGGACAGCGCCTCGACCTCGGCGATCAGGTCGTAGTCGGCTGTCGCTTCCGACGCCGACAGCCGGTTCGACAACCAGATCGTGAAGCGATCGATCACGGCGGCGCCATGGCCGGTCAGCGCGTCGGGCTGCAAAACGGACGCGAGCTTCGCGGGCGCTTCGATCAGCTTCCAGGCCGCTTCCTGATCGCGTCGGTGACGCGCGAGCCGCGCCTTCAGCTCGTCGTCGCCTTCGATGTGCGGCGCGACGTAGAGCCAGGGCGGCGGTCCCAGCTCCGACGCGCGCCGCAGCCCGTACTCCGACTTGCCCGAGCGCAACCCACCCGTCACGAACGTGAACATGCAAACACGTTAGCGCATCGGGTGCGTCGAACGCCAGGCTGGCGCGCGCGCCGTTTCAGATCCGGAACGCGCGCACGGAGAGTGGCCACGCGACGGGACGCTGGCCGTACGCGCCCCAAGCCTCACGCAGGCGCGGGAACGCGATCTCCAGCGCGTCCTTGCCGTGCGCCGCCAGGAAAGGTTTGCGCGGAGACCAGGTGCCGAGGTAGCCGAGCAGATGCTCGAACGTCCACCAGAGCTGCATCGCGAACGGCGGGACGACGAGCGGGTTGAACGGGACGGCGACGTTGCGGTAGCCCTGCTCGACCAGCTTCCGCTCCGGCTCCCAGTACGGGCCCAGGAGATCCTCGTAATAGAAGTGCACGGCGGCGTCGATCTCGGGCGAGATGGTCGTCAGGCCGTAGCACCAGAACGCCAGGCAGCCGCCCGGGCGGACGACGCGGCGGACCTCGGTGAAGAAGGCGTCCTGCTTGAACCAGTGGAACGCCTGCGCGACCGTCAACAGGTCGGCGGCGCCGGCGTCGACGCCGGTCGCCTCGGCGGTGCCGCGCTGGAACTCGACGCGCGGGGCGGGCGCGGCGTTCGCGCGTTGCTCGTCGCTCGGTTCGACGCCGATCACGCGCTCGAAATGGGCGGCCAGCGCGATCGCCGCCTGCCCGTTGCCGGTGCCGACGTCGACCGCCAGCCGCCGCGCCGGCGCCTGCGCCGCGAGCCACGCGTAGAGCTCGGGCGGATACACCGGCCGGAAGCGCGCGTAGTCCGCCGCCTGCAACGAAAACAGATCCTTGAAGTTTGCAGTCGCCATGGCTTGTTCGTTCCTTCCTGCCCTGTGAATTGCGATGCTGCCGTCGATCGCGGGTTACGGACGCGGCGCTGCAAAAGATTGCCCGTCCGCCGTGCGGGAAGCTGCGCGTCCGTTGTGAGAGCGTGGTAGTTCATTTGCGCCATGGGACGCATCTTCGAAACGCGCAAGGCCACCATGTTCAAACGGTGGGACAAGATGGCGAAGGCCTTCACCCGGATCGGCAAGGACATCGCCATCGCCGTGAAGGCCGGGGGACCCAGCCCCGAGAGCAATCCGGCGTTGCGCCGCATGATCCAGAACGCGCGCGCCGCGAACATGCCCAAGGACAAGATCGAGAACGCGATCAAGAAGGCATCGGGGCAGGGCGCAGAGAGCTACGACATCGTGATGTACGAGGGCTACGCGCCGCACGGCATCGCCGTGATGGTCGAGACGGCGACGAACAACGTCGTGCGCACCGTCGCCAACGTGCGGTCGGCGTTCAAGACGTACGGTGGCACGATGGGGAACGAGGGGAGCGTCGCGTTCCAGTTCAAGCGCATGGGCGTGTTCCGCCTGGCGCCCGACGCGCTGGCCGGCAAGGACGCCGAGGCGCTGGAGCTGGACCTGATCGACCACGGCCTCGAAGAGATGGGCGACGGCGCCAACGACAAGGGCGAGCCGCAGACGATCATCCGCGGCGCCTTCGCCGACTTCGGCAAGCTGCAGGCGGCCATCGAGGCGCGCGGCGTCGCCGTGCAGTCCGCCGAATCGGAGTACGTCGCGCAGAACCTGATGACGCTCGACGAGGACAAGGCGAAGGAGGTCCTGGAGCTGGTCGACGCGCTGGAGCAGGACGAGGACGTTCAACGAGTTTTCCATAATCTCGGTTAGCCGCCCCCGCGCGAAGCGCGGCGCCTGCGTTCTTGCGTCCGCGGGCGATCACGATCGATCATGAACACGTGAATCGCTCATGATCGAGCGCCTGGACGAGATCGCCGTCCGGCTCGCCGGCATCAGCGACCCGGTCCGACTGCTGCAAGGGATCTTTGCGTACGCGCCGTTCGGGCTGCAGGTGTACCGCGCCGACGGTCACTGCTTGCTGACCAACAAGGCGTTTCGCGATCTGTTCGGATCCGAGCCGCCGCCTGAATACAGCATTCTCGAGGACGACATCGCGGAGAGGCAGGGGCTGCTGGCGCTCGTCCGGCGGGCGTTCGCGGGCGAGACCATCCAGATGCCGACCTTCTGGTACGACCCGCGCGACCTGCAGCAGGTGCACGTGACCGAGGGGCGGCGCGTGGCGATCTCGCTGACCATGCTGCCACTGCTCAGCACGGCGGGCGTCGTGGAACACGTCGCGCTTGTCATCAAGGACGAGACCGCGGAGACGTTACGCCGCGAACGGGCGGAGGCAGCGCAAGCCGACGCGGAGGGTCTGGCCGCGCAGCGCGCCGAACAAGAGCGCTGGTTGCGGACGGTGCTCGACGAGATGCCGATGCCGCTGATGTTCGTCGAGCCAGAGACGGCGCGCGTGTTCTTCTCCAACGCCGCCGCTCGGCGAATGGCGGGCGGCGCGCCGGACTATCCCCAGTCGGTTGATGACCACCTGCGGTTGTTCGACATGCGCGATCTCGACGACCGGCCGCTGCGGGTCGAGGACGTGCCGGTGGTGCGGGCAGCGCGGGGCGGCGCCGTCTCGGGGCAGCAGATTCGCTGGTACACGCCGAACGGACCCAAGGTGATCTCGGTTCAGGCGGCGCGCATCCCGGCGATGTTCGGCCACCCGGAGACCGTGCTCGTCGCGTTCGACGACATCACGGATCTCAAGAACGCGCAGACGCAGCTGGAGGAGGCGGTGCGCGCGCGCCAGGACTTCCTGT
>DATMZL010000583.1:0-4239 GCA_035607075.1 Polyangia bacterium | reverse complement strand
GCCGAAGGGCAGGAAGCCGGCAGCGGTCACCGTGCTGCCCACCGTGCTGGCAACAGGAGATCCCTGATGATCGTTGTGTATGAACCGGGTCGATCGCGTGCCGAGGGCGCTCGCCGTCCAAGCTTGCGTGATCTCGGCGATCATCCCGGTCTCGCCGGGGATGCGGAACACGGACTCGCCGGTCACCTGCGTGCCGTTGATGCTGCGGCGTTGCTCGTACAGGCTGCCGACGTAGGCGACGTCCACGGTGGGGGCGCCGGTGGTGGTCGTGACCTTACGGCTGCGTTCTCCCTGGCCCGTGTACTCGAACTTCGCCAGCCTGTTCTGCGGGGGCAGCGAGATCGTACGCGGCAGATCGAAGGTCGTATAGGCGTAGGTGCGCAGGATCTGGCCCGTGCTGGAGTTCATGTGTTGCTGCACGCGGCCCATGTTGTCCGGGATGAACGTCGTCTGCGTGCCGTTGATGGTCTGCGATTGCAGGTAATTCGGCAGCGTTCCGCTGAAGCCGAAGGTCTCGTCCTGGGCCGGCCAGTCCGGCGAGCCGGTCGAGGTGACCGTATCGAGCAGCGTCATGTTGCCGACGTCGTCGTAGCTGAACGCCGCCGAGATCCTGTTCTGGCTCGCCTGCGCGGTGTTCGTGCGGTCGTAGGTCTTCAGGCGATTGAGCGCATCGTACGTGTAGCGCTCGTCGAGGTTGCCGTTGAGGTGCGCTTGCAGCTGGCCGTTCGAGTAATAGGAGAAGCCTTGAGTGACCAGATTGGTGGTGCCGCTTGTGACCACCAGCGAGCCGAGTCTGAGCGTGCGCGGATCCCGCTGCCAGGTGCTGAGCACGTTGGCGGAGTTCTTGGCGGTGGCGACGAAGCCGAATATGTCGCGGGTCTGCGCTTGCCAGAGCGGCGGGTCGGTCGCGGGCTTGGACGTATCGCGGATGAAATCGAGCTGGCCGTTCTTGTAGCCGTACTTGACCGTCAACCCGCCGCCGCGCGGATGGCCGAATACGTCGGCGCTGGCTGTCTCCGGGTAGCGCACGGTATCGGGTCGACCGCGACCGTCGTAGGTGTACCCGAACGTGAAGGTCTCGTTCCCGAGCGTGCCGCCGAAGATCTCGCGACGCTCGTCGACGCGACCCAGGCTGTCGTAGTGAAAACGGCTCGTGTGCGCGTAGTTGCCGTTCTCCGCTGAGGATCGGCTCTCGAACAGCCGCCCGATGCCGTTGCTGGTATCCCAGCTGAAACTATCGACCTCTCCGGCCGTCCCCGGGGTGACGTCCTTGCGCTCGGTCACGCGGCCGATCTTGTCGCGCGTGTACTGAACCGACGTGACGCCGCTGCCCGATCCGCCGTGGTACTCGAACGACGGTTCGCCGAAGGCGGAGTATGTGCGGCCGAGATTCAGGATGTTGCTGCTGCCGCTGGCGGTGAACGCCCGGCGCTCCAGCAGGCGCCCGGTGGAATCGTATTTCAGTACGTCGCGCGCGTTGTCGGCGGTCCGAACCAGCGACAGCAGGCCCCTTTCCTGATACGCGTACTTGGTCACGACGTCGCGCGGGGTCGTCCCGGGCACGCGTTGCTTGAGCGAACGGACGTTGCCGTTCTGGTCGGTGAACAGCTCCCGAACGTTGCCGTTGCCGTCGGTGATCGACGTCGTCCCGAGCGGGGTCAGATAGGCGTAGACGGTCGTCTCGTTCTGCCCTCTGGTGGCCGACATTGGGCGTCCCAGGGAGTCGTATGACGCGGCCGATAGCTGAATGGGGGCGCTCCCCAGCGCCGTCCGCGCCGTCTGCTCGGACGCGGAAAGCGCGGCATGGGTCTGCGTCGAGGCGCTGTACTGCTGCTTCTTCACCGCGCCGAGCGAGTTGTACTGACTCTCGCGCACCGCGCTGGTGCCGTCGAACGTCGACCACGTCTCCAGGATCAGGCGGCCGTTCGGGTCGACGAAGCTGGCGGTGCTCTGGCCGTCGGCGACCGCGCGGCGCTCGACGCCCGTGCCGTAGTTTATGGTCACGACCCGGCCGTCGTCCTCGCTGAGCTCGCGGACCCGGCCGAGGCGGTCGTGCTTGATCAGGAGGTCCACCTTGTCGGCCGGCCCGTTCTGATCCGCCTGGGCGAAGAGCCAGCTGGTTCGGGGGTGATACTGGAACCAG
Source organism: Polyangia bacterium (assembly GCA_035607075.1). GTDB lineage: Bacteria > Myxococcota_A > Polyangia > Fen-1088 > Fen-1088 > JADGRB01. The sequence goes on along the minus strand of DATMZL010000583.1, from coordinate 2,096 downwards.
GTCTTGTGTCCGACCGGGTTGGTGATCTCCTTGATGTTCACGCCGCTCTCGTCGTAGACGCTCGAGTTGGTGCGCAGGACCGGGACGCTGTCGTTCATGTCCGATTCGTCCGTGCTGGTGATCAGGCCGGCGCCGTCGCGATGGAACACGCGCAGGAGCGGATGAATCCCGGTGTTGAAGTGGGGATCGATCGCCTCCGAGATGGTCAGCCCGCGGGAATCGAAGTCGTACTCGGTGGTCAAGGTGGTGGTCGCGCAGGGGGCGGCGTCGGTCCCCACGCAGCCGGTTCCGTAGGCGTCGTCCTTGGTCGAGGTGGTTTCGTCGCGCCGGTCCATCAGCCCGATCAACCAGGTCGAGGCGTCGTTGCGGTACGAGTACATGTTGGCGGTGGAGTAAGAACTGCCCCCCGAACCGATCAGCACGCTCGTCGAAGAATCGTTCAGCGGACAACCGAACTCGTCGTAGCTGCTGCGGCTCGTGTACAGGCGGCGCAGGTTCGCCGCATTGGCCGAGTTCTCGTAGACAGCTGTGGTCAGCAAGCGATCGGTGAGCCGGAGGGGGTAGCCCGTGTGGGTCAGCGCCGCGGTCGTGATCGAATACGGCCTCGCGGTCGGCGCGGTCAGATCGGAGGCCGGGCTGCCGCCGCTGTCGTAGAACTCGCTGACGCTGGAGGGCTCGCCCAGCTTGGGGTAAAGCGTGAAACCGGCGCCGTTACCGTTGTCGACGATGGCGCTCTCGAGCGCCGTCTGGCTGTAACGGACCGACCGGAGAAAATTCGTGACCCGGTCGGACTGGGTGACCTGCGCGAAGCCGAGCCACCCGCGGCCGGTCGCGTCGGTACGTGCGCCCATGTACGAGTAGAGGTTCTCGACGTGTTTCGGCAGGCGGTCGTTGATGTAGCTGCGGACGGTCGTGCCTTTCGACACGCAGCGAGCGGGATACTTGCAGGTCGCGACCGGGTTCGGCTTGTTCAAGTCGGTCACGTGCGTGTCGGTTGTGTTCTTGTTCAGGCGCTTGGCCGAACCGGCGGAGAGGTTGTCGTACTCGATGAACTCGGCGCTGCCGCGTTCGTCGTCGACCCGGAACACGACGTCGACGCCACCCGCGGGCATGGCTCGGTACTGCACGAGCAGGCGGCGCGCGACGCCGACCGAGTTGTCCTTGACCAGGTCGATCACCTCCGGCAGCCCGTCACCATCGATGTCGCCGAGCTGGGTCATCCCGCTGGTCTCCTGCCGCCGCCACAGCCGGCCGAAGCCGTGGCTGGGCAACGCGACGGGCGCGTCGAAGCCGGTGCCGTTCGAGTAGGCGATCCGGATCGGGCTCGTGCTGGCGTGGTAGTTGCTGGGATCGAGGGTGGGGGTCGTGCTCTCGGGCAGCGGATCGAGAAGCACCAGATCGTCGCGACCGTCGCCGTTCATGTCCGCGATGCGAAGGCCGTTGTCGAGGCCCTTCCTCTGGGCTGGCGGGCACGCGACGGTGCAGACGCGGGGGACGATCGCGGTGTCCTTGGGGTAGGTCTGCAGCGTGGCCGCGACCGGTCCGGGCGAGGTGGGTGGCAGGTAACCGTTGCCGGTGTTGATCCGGATCTGCCAGGGCGTATTCGCGGCGAAGTCGGTCGTGTAGATCGCGTCCTTCAGGCCGTCCCCGTTGATGTCGACGGCGTGCCAGTAACCTTGCTTGCCCTCGGGCGTCCCGTCGGGCGAATCGTCGAAGCCCGTAACAGGCCACGTCGGCGCGGCCGCGGCCACCGCGCTGGTGGTTTGTTCGGTGAACGCCTGCGTGCCGGCGGTCTTCCGGTAGCGGAACTTGAGGGTGCTGAAATCGGCGGAGTAGCTGAACCCGCGCCGCCCGCTCTTGTAATCCGTCTGGATCAGATCGGCGCGACCGTCGTCGTCTTCGTCGAAGACCTGGAACGTCTGCGGGCGAAACGTCGGGTTGATGTTCGACGGTTCGACCAGCATCGGCACCTCCAGCATGGAGAAGTACGCGACCTGCGGCAGGATCGCCGGTGTCTGGGAAAATCTGCCGGCCACCATGACCTGCCAGCGGCCAAGCTCCTGCGAGCCGCGGAACAGCTCGGGCAAGCCGTCGCC
>DATMZL010001448.1:0-3865 GCA_035607075.1 Polyangia bacterium | reverse complement strand
CGCGAGGCGGGATCGGGTCGCCGCGCTCGTCGACGATCGGATCGCCGCTGGCGTTGACCTGGAACGGGTGCTCGGCGACGAAGCCGCCGCCGTCGTCGATCGGCTTGAACTCGAACCAGCGATGGGCCTGGGCGCAGGGCTGAAACCAGACCCCGTCGGAACCGCGGACTGGCAGGCCAGCGATGAGGAAGTCGCCGGCCCGGGCGCCCTCGACCTTGCCGTCGACGATCTCCGGCGACAGCGGCTGGAGGACCTTGATCTGCGGGATGATGTTGTCGAGCGCCGAGTCGCTGATGCCGGCGTCGGCGTTGCCGAGCATCTCCCTGTCGAAGTCGGAGAGCTCGGCGACCTGACGCTTGTTGTTGCCGTTGGTCGCCTGAACAGCCTTGTGGTTAGCCATCTTATGATCCTTCCTCTCTCTACTTGATCTGCACTACCTTGCCGATCGTCGCCCCGATCTCGTCGAGGGCCTGGCCGTCGAGCTCGGTGCCGCGATCGCGGAGGTCCTTCACCGCCGCCGTCAGCGTCCCCCAGTGAACGTCGCGCGACCGCTGGTAGACGACGTTCGCCTCCTCGAGGAGCCGCGCGATCCGCCGCGCCTCGGCGTCCTCGCCGCGGTTGAGCGTGACGCTGATCACGTTCTTGACGATGTCGGAGAGCCCGAGGGCGTCGAGGCGATCGAACGCGACGCGCTTGCGATCGTCCGGCCAGTCGGCGCGGATCACCGCCTTGCAGTGGTCGCTGATCGCGGCGGTCATCGCCGGGTGGTTGCCCTCGGCCGGGACGCCGAGCTTGGTGATCCCCTCGGCCGCGAACAACTCCGGCAGGATCGTGTAGTCGATGTCGTTCTTGCGCTGGCGCTTGGCGCTGATCTTGTCCTCGAGGTCGGCGATCTCGAGGTCGAGGTCGCGTCGCTCGCGCATGATCCGCTTGATGCGCTCCTTCCCGTCCTCGCCGACGTCGATCGCGTCGGCAAGCATGGCGTCCTCGAACTCTGACAAAGGTCAATCTCCGTTCTTCGGCTTGCGATCGCGCCTCTTGTAGAAGCGCTCTCTGACGTCGTAGCCAAGTTGACGAACGATCTTCTTTGGAAGATGACCGCGCTTCGAGCGAAGCAGCGTCGTCATCGTCGGATAGGTGACGCCGTAGCGCCTAGCGAGGGTAGAGCGGTCGGCGCCGGCGGCGAACTCATCCTGGAGGCGGCGACGAAGGTCGCTGTCGCCGGCGAGCTCTGGGAGCGAGGGATCGTGCTTCATGGTGAAATACCCAATCGATGATACATCTGCCGCAAGGTTCTGTAAATATGAAAATTCAAAAAATCCAGGGAAAACTCTGGGATGGACAGCGATCGGAGACTAGAATATGTCGATGACGCGGGGACGCGTGGCCGCTCCCAGCGGAATACATTCCTACTAAAACAAGATGAGCCATCGATCAGGTGGCCGGGAGAGCCATGCGATGTCAGCGATCCGCGACGCGGCCATAGCGTACGCCACGACGAACAACTGGGCGATCTTCCCGGCACCGCGCGGGACCAAGAAGAGCTACAAGTCGGCGCGCCACTCCGGCGGCGCGAAGTGGGGAATGAGCCGCGACGTCACGGCGATCCGCGCGGACTGGGAGCGCTGGCCCGACGCCAACGTCGGGATACCAACCGGAGCCGTGAACAAATTTTTTGTCGTCGAGGCCGACACCATCGCCGGCGGGCACACCGCCGACGGCATCGCCAGCATGCGGGCGCTCGAGGCCGAGCACGGCGCGCTGCCGCCGACGCGGATGGCGATGAGCCCCTCTGGCTCAACGCATTGGTATTTTCGGCACCCGGGTCCCGGCGTCAAGATCATGAACTCGGCGTCGACCCTCGCGCCCGGCGTCGACGTTCGCGGCGACGGCGGAATGGTGATCGCGCCGCCGTCGGTCCGCAATGATGGCGAATACGTCTGGCTCAACGACCTCGAGATCGCCGAGGCGCCGGCCTGGCTGATCGAGCGTGCGACGGCGAGGCCGCGGTCGAACGGCCGCGCCAACGGCGGCGACCACGACGACGTCGTCACCGTCGACTACGACGCGATCGCGGCCGCCCTCGACGTGATCCCGAACAACGACATCGGCTGGGAGGACTGGAACCGGATCGCGATGATCGTGTTCGTCGCGACGGCGGGAACGAGCCGCGGCCTCGACCTCTTCGACGAGTGGTCTCAGAAGTCGTCGAAGTACGACGCCGGCAAGACCGTCGAGCGCTGGGAGAAGCTAAGGACGTCGCCGCCGACCAACCTCACGGTCGCGTCGCTCTACTACCTCGCCGACCAGGCCTACCCGCGCTGGCGGCACATCACGATCGACGACTTCTACGCCTACATGGCTCAGCACGCCTACATCTTCGCCGCCACCGGCGACCTCTGGCCGGCACCGTCGATCGACGCGCGGCTGCCGCCGGTCGTCGTCACCGACGAGAACGGCGAGGCGAAGAGGGTCAAGCCCCACTCCTGGCTCGATCGCCATCGCCCGGTCGAGCAGATGACGTGGGTGCCGGGCGAGCCCGAGATCATCCGGGATCGCCTCGTCTCCGACGGCGGCTTCTTTCCGCGGCGCGGCGCGCGAGTCTACAACATCTACCGGCGCTGGAACTGCCCGGTCGGCGACGCGACGCGCGCCGGCCCGTGGCTCGACCTCATCGACAAGATATTCGGCGAGGAGCGGCACCACGCCCTGTCGTGGCTGGCTCATCGGGTCCAGCGCCCGAGCGACAAGATCAACCACGCCCTCGTCATCGGCGGCGGCCAGGGCATCGGCAAGGACACCCTCCTGATGCCGATCCGCAGCATCGTCGGGCCGAACAACTTCAAGGACGTGTCGCCGCAGCACATCATCAGCCCGAACAACGACTACGTCAAGAGCGTGATACTCCGGATCAATGAGGGGCGCGATCTCGGCGACGCCGACCGCGGGCGGTTCGACCGCTTCAAGTTCTACGAGCACATGAAGGTCGTGATCACGGCGCCGCCGGAGGTCTTCCGGGTCAACGAGAAGCACCTCCGACAATACTACGTCGTCAACGTCACCGGCGTCATCATCACGACCAACCACAAGCAGGATGGCCTCTTCCTGCCGAAGGACGACCGGCGGCACCACGTAACCTGGTGCGAATTGACCGCCGACGACTTCCCCGAAACCTACTGGCAGGAGCTCTACGCCTGGTATGCCGACGGCGGGATCGAATACGTCAACGGCTACCTCGCCAGCTACCCGATCGCCGACTTCGACCCCAAGGCACCACCGCCCAAGACCCAGGCCTTCTGGGCGATCGTCGACGCCAACAAGGGCACCGAGGGGATGGAGATCGAGGACGCGATCGATCGCCTCAACTCCGGCCTCGAGCGTAGTCAGTCGGTCGCCGGGGCATTCATCGTCGACGAGCTGATCGGTCGCACCGAGTTCTCGGGTCGGCTCGACGCCTGGCTCGAGGACCCGAAGAACGCTCGGCTGATCCCACACAAGCTCGAGGAGTGCGGCTACGTGCTGTTTCCGAACAATGACCGGGCAGATCGGCTCTGGATGATGAACGGGAGAAGGGTTCGAATGTACGTGCTAAGTACCTTGTCCCATCGGGAAAAAATGGATGCGGCCTGGGCCTGTCAGCACCGCGTTGAGCGACCGAGTTGAATTTTCTTTCTTACTTTTACTTTACATGGATTACATGGGGTTGCGGAAACTTCCCGTGTTTTCAATGATATTATCTTTAGTAGTATAATAATACCTTCAACTTCGAGCATATAAGGAAAGGTTTATATACGGTAACGGGGTGCGGCATCTGGAAAAATAAGGGAAGTTACCGCAACCCCATGTAATCCATGTAAAGTAAAAG
>DATMZL010000837.1:0-3166 GCA_035607075.1 Polyangia bacterium | reverse complement strand
TCGTATCGCCTGTGCCGCCGGCACCCGCGGATCCGCCCTCGCCGCTCGTGCCCGCGTTGCCGGTCGTGCCGGCGTTACCGGTCGTTCCGGCGTTGCCGGTCGTTCCGGCGTTGCCGGTTGTTCCGGCGTTACCGGTCGTGCCGCTGGTGCCGGCCTTGCCGGAACCGCCGCTGCTGCCTGCGGCGCTGCCCGCTGTTCCGGTTGCTGTCATTCCTGCGGTGGCGCCGCTGCCGGTGGTTCCGCCGCGTCCCGCCGTTGCGTTGCTTCCTCCGGACGCGGCGGCGCCGTCGCTGCGGGGCACACCTCCGTCGTCAGTCAGACCGGTGTGGTTGACCGAGCAGCTCCAGAACAACCCCGCCGCCGACGCCAACAACAGCGCGCGTCGTAGCGACCGCATCCGACGAACATATCATCGGTCGTCCGGTTCAGCTCGGCCGGACTTACGAAAACGATTCGGCGATTGTCGAAAATAATCCGACCGCGGAAGCCTCGGGGTGCAACTGCATAAGGTGTGGCTACCGCCCTATTCCCGCGCTGCGATAAGGCGATCCGCGCATCGCGTGGGGAGCCGGCGTGCTTTGCTCGACGCGTACCATCGCGGGAGGGTTCGGGAACCCTTTCAGGGTTCCCGACTCGATTGACATGCGGGTCGAAAGGCGCGGAGACTGGCCGCGTCCCCCTCGCTGCAGGAGGCATCCGATGACCATCGCGCGGACCTTGCATCGTCGGTACGGCTTTTGGTGTGTTTCGCTGCTCGCGATCGCGGGTGCGGCGTGCGGCGGCAGCTCGCCGGGCACGTCGGGGAAGGGCGGCGCGACCGGCAGCGCCGGCGCGAGCGGCGACGCAGGAACCAGCGGCAAAGCAGGCACGAGCGGCGAAGCAGGAACGAGTGGCAACGCAGGCACGAGCGGCAACGCGGGGACGTCAGGCAACGCGGGCGTCACGGGCAACGCCGGCACAACCGGCGCCGCGGGCGTTACCGGCAACGCCGGCACGACGGGCAGCGCGGGCAGCAACGGCGGTCGCGGCGGCACGACGGGCACGGCCGGTCGCGGCGGAACCACGGGCAACGCCGGCACGACGGGCGCCGCCGGTCGCGGCGGGACCACCGGCAACGCCGGCTCGACAGGCGCGGGTGGCGCCGCGGGCGGCGCGATGCCCAGCGCGGGCTGCACCGCGACGGGCGGCACGCCGATGAGCGGGCACTACACGATCGACGCGTCCGGCACGCAGCGCGAATACATCATCAAGATTCCGGCCGGCTACGACCGCACGCATCCTTACCGTCTGATCGTCGCGTTCCACGGGCGCATGTACGACGCGATGTCCGTCGACATCGGCGGCCCACCGACGGCCGCCGGCGCCGGTCCGTACTACGGCGTCGAGCCGCTTTCGGGTGGTAGTGCCATCTTTGTCGCCGGCCAAGCTCTATCCAGCAGCTGGACCAACGCCAACGACATCCCGTACGTCAACGCCATGATCGCCCGCTTCAAGGCCGAGCTGTGTATCGATCAGAGCCGCATCTTCGCGATGGGCTTCAGCATGGGCGCGATCCAGACCATCGCGCTCGGCTGCGCCGAGGCTGACGTTTTCCGCGCCATCGCGCCGATGTCGGGCAGCCTTCAAGGTATGACCTGCTCCGGAACGACACCCCTCGCGTACTGGGGATCGCACGGCACCAACGACACGACGATCGACATCTCGAACGGGCGGATGGTGCGCGACACGTTCCGCATGCGGAATCACTGCACGACCACGACCGTCGCCGACCCGCAGCAATCAGGCTGCGTCAACTATCAGGGCTGCGACGCCGGCAAGCCGGTCACGTGGTGCGAGTTCGACGGCGTGCACCAACCGCCGCCCTATTCAGGGTCGGGCATCTGGAGGTTCTTCTCGCAATTCTGATGGCGACTCTCCGTGTCGATATTTGCGGCGGCGCGCGCGAGGGCAAGAGCGCGCTCATAACCAGCCTGGGAACTGCCCCGATAGGCCTGGCCGGCGACAAGCAGCTGTCCGTCGTCGAGGCCGCCAACGACGAGCAGTACACGCGCAACCTCGCCGCGCGCGCGCCGATCGCCGACGTCAACGTGATCGTCGTCGACGCGCGCCAGGGCATCACGGCGGCGACGCGGCGGCACGGGTTCTTCGCCGCGTTGCTGTCCGTCAGGCAGGCGGTGCTGGCGGTCAACAAGATGGACCTGGTCAGCGATCCGGAGGGCGCGTTCGCCCGCATCGACGACGACTTCAGGAAACTGGCCGCGCAGCTCGGGCTGGCGAACGTCGCTTGCGTCCCGATCTCTGCGGAGAACGGTGACAACGTCCGCGCCCGCTCCGCCGCGATGACCTGGTACGACGGGCCGACGCTGGCGGAGCTGCTGGATCGGGTCGAGCCCGAGCAGACGCGCCTTCGCGACCAGCCGCTGCGGCTGCCGGTTCGAACCGTCAACCGCGCCGGCGATCCGGGCGGCCTTGAGGGAAGCGTCGTTTCGGGCCGCCTGAAGACCGGCGACGCCGTTCGCGTGCAGCCGTCCGGCGAGCTCACCCGGGTGACGCGGATCGCGGGCAGCGACGGCGATCTGGCGGAGGCGGTGGCGGGCCAGGCGGTCACCATCGCGCTCGAGGGCACGGTCGACGTCTCGCCCGGCGATCTGATCGTCACCGTCAACGCGCCAGCCGAGATCGCCAACCAGTTCGAGGCGACGATCGTGTGGCTCGCGGACGCGCCGCTGCTGCCCGGACGCAGCTACATCCTGCGCATCGGCACCGCGACCGCGAACGCATCGATCAACCCGCTGAAGTACAAGATCAACCTCAGCACGCTGGATCGGATCGCGGCGACGACGCTGGTGCAGAAGGAGATCGGCGTCTGCAACCTGCAGCTCGATCGCGCGCTGCCTTTCGATCCTTATCGGGTGAACCGGACGACGGGCGGCTTCGTGCTCGTCGACAAGGCGTCGGGCGCCCCCGTCGGTGCGGGCATGCTGCACTTCGCGTTGCGGCGCGCGCAGAACGTCCACTGGCAGGCGCTGGACGTGAACAAGGCGGCGCGCGCGAAGCTGAAGGGCCAAAAGCCGTGCGTGCTCTGGTACACGGGGTTGTCGGGCGCGGGCAAGTCGACGATCGCGAACCTGGTCGACAAGCGCCTGCACGCCGCCAACCGCCACAC
>DATMZL010001077.1:0-2756 GCA_035607075.1 Polyangia bacterium | reverse complement strand
AGCTGCACACCCGCGCTTCGCGCGGGAGCAGCTAGTGAAATCCGTGGGGGTTCGTTTCGGCCCCCGCGGATTTTTCTTATCCGCCGTCGGTCAGTAGACGCCGCCGGGCGGCGCCCAGTAACCGTTCTGCCAGACCCACTGGTACCCGTTCCAGATCCACTGCGGCCGGACCCAGACCCAGCCCGCGTAGGGCGGGTAAGCCCAGCTGCCGCCGATCCAGACGCTCACGCCACTGTTCCAGCCCCAGTAACCCGGCACCCAGAGCGGAGCGACAGGACGCACGACGCCGACGTGACCGTAGACGGGCACGAAGTGGTGACCGTACGCGGGCGCGTAGCCGTGACCCGCGTAGCCGTGACCATAGGCCGGAGCGACGCCATGGTAGCCCGGCGCAACGTGAACCGGTGCAGGCGTCCCGCGAAATCCACCGCCGACCGGTGCGCCGTGAAACGCGCCGCCCATCGGTGGCGCGCCGTGAAAACCGCCGCCCATCGGTGGTGCGCCGTGAAAACCGCCGCCCATCGGTGCCCCGTGAAATCCGCCGCCACCGCCGCCGTGAAATCCGCCTCCCCCTCCGCCATGCGCCAGCGCGACGCCTGGTGCAGCAATCAGCGCGAGCCCGAGCACAGAGATCAATCCCAGCCGTTTCATCTTCTACTCACCTCCTTTCGTTAGACGCCTGCCGGATCGATTTCGTTGCGTGATCCCCTGACAAGAAATTTTCGCAGCACGAGCACGGTCCGCGCTCGCGCTGCCGCCGCTGAGGCTTGCTAGGATCAGCCGCCCATGTCAGCGCACCCCGTCATCGCCGCGCCTGCGCCGCAGCCGCCGCCTCCGCCGCTGCGGGTGCGCATCGCGGCCAGCGCGACGCATTCGGCGCGCGCGCTCGGGCTGGTGTGGCGGTCAGCACCCGGCGGCGTGATCGCGCTCGCCGTCTTCACGATCGCCGCGGCGGCGCTGCCGCCGTTCGTCGCGTGGGTCGGCAAGCTGATCATCGACGCCGTCGTCGCGGCGCACGCGGCCGTGCCCGGCGTCGCGCGGGCGGCCGCGTTGGAGCGCGCGGTGCGGCTTGTCGCGCTGGAGCTGGGCGCCGTCGCTGCGATGGCGGGTTGTGAGCGCGTGCTCGGGCTGGTGCGGCAGCTGGTCGGGCTGCGCCTGGGGATCGATCTCAACGTGCGGATCCTCGAGAAGGCGGAGAAGCTGTCGCTGCGCCACTTCGAGGACGCGACGTTCTACGACAAGCTGACGCGCGCGCGGCGGGAGGCGTCCACGCGGCCGCTCTCGCTGATCCAGAGCAACTTTCAGGTGATCCGGCACGGGCTGACCCTCGCGGGTTACACCGCGCTGCTGATCGGGTTCTCGGGCTGGATGGCGCTCGCGGTGCTGGCGGCGACGGTGCCCGCGTTCATCGCCGAGGCGCGGTTCTCGGGCGCGGCGTTCCGCCTGCGTAACTGGCGCTCGCCGGATTCGCGGCGGCTGACGTACCTCGAGTACGTGCTTGGAAACGACGAGCACGCCAAGGAAGTGAAGCTGTTCGGCCTGGCGCCGCTGCTGCTCGGCCGCTACAAGCGCCTCGCGGAGACATTCTTCGCCGACGATCGCCGGCTGGCGGTGCGGCGAATGGTGTGGGGCTACGCGCTGTCGTTGGTCAGCACGGTCGTCTTCTACGGCTGCTACGCGCTGATCGTCGCGGCGACCGTGCGCGGGCGGCTGTCACTCGGTGAGATGACGCTGTACCTGGTCGCGTTCCGCCAGGGCCAGCAGAGCTTCCAGGCTGTGCTGTCGGCGCTGGGCGGCATGTACGAGGACACGCTGTACATGTCGAACTTGTTCGACTACTTCGCGATCGCGACGGAGGATCGGAAGACGGTGGGCCCGGTGGCGGTCGTGCGCGCCGAGGAGGGCATTCGCTTCGAGGGCGTGGGTTTCAAGTATCCGGGCAGCAGCGGCGGCGGCCCGAGTGAAGTTGGCGATAAATGGGCGCTGCGCAACGTCGACGTGTTCGTCCCGAAGGGGCAGAGCCTGGCGCTGGTCGGCGAGAACGGCGCCGGAAAGACGACGTTCATCAAGCTGCTCGCGGGGCTGTACGATCCGACGGAGGGGCGCGTGCTGCTCGACGGGCGCGACGTGCGCGCGTGGGAGGAACGCGAGCTGCGCGCGCGCATCGGCGTCATCTTCCAGGACTTCAACGAGTACCAGCTGGCGCTGCGCGAGAACGTCGCGTTCGGCAGCGTCGATCACCTGGACGACGAGCTGCGCGTCGGGCGCGCGGTCGACCAGGGCGGCGCGAAGGAGCTGGTGGCGACGCTGACGGGCGGGCTGGACACCCAGCTCGGGCGCTGGTTCGCGGGCGGCGTCGAGCTGTCGGGCGGACAGTGGCAGAAGGTGGCGCTCGCGCGGGCGTTCATGCGCGACGAGGCCGACATCTTGATCCTCGACGAACCGACGGCCGCGCTGGATGCCGAGGCCGAGCACGCCGTGTTCCAACGCTTCCGCGCGCTCGCCGCCGGACGGACGACGATCCTCATCTCGCATCGCTTTCCGACGGTGCGGATGGCGGATCGGATCCTGGTGCTGGAAGCGGGGCGGGTGGTCGAGGACGGCACGCACGCGTCGCTGGTCGCGGCGGGGCATCGCTACGCGCGCATGTTCCAGTTGCAAGCCGCCGGATATCTGTAACGTCGCCTCAGTCCATTATTGAGGAGGGGGTCGCCGTCAGGCGCGGGGACAGAGCGATCTCGCAACCATTTGAATCG
>DATMZL010000908.1:0-9610 GCA_035607075.1 Polyangia bacterium | reverse complement strand
CGCCGGATCCGCCGGCGCCACCAGCCGCGCCGAGGCCGCCCGCGCTCGTGCCGCCCATACCTGTCGACCCGCCGGCCTCACCGTCGCCGCCTGCCCCGGCTGCCCCGGCTGTTCCGGCTGATCCGGCTGCCCCGGCTGTTCCACCTTCGCCCATCGAGCCGCCCACGCTGCCCCCGGTGCCAGCGGCGCCGCCGGCGCCTGCGTCCCGGCAAGCGTGGGCGCTCAAGGAGACGATGCCGATCAGAGCTATCGCGCGCACGGTCGCCCGTCGGTATTTCGTCAGACCGGCCCGCGGCCTTGATAGACTTTCTACGACAGTGACGCCTGGTGTTGAGCTAGGTACGTTATTGGGCGGCACCTACCGCATCGTGCGCCGCATCGGAAGCGGTGGGATGGGGGAGGTGTACGAAGCCACCCACGTCCGCCTGGGCCACCGCTATGCCGTGAAGTTCTTGCACCCGGCCGTGCGCGATCATCCCGAGGCGCTGCCCCGCTTCATGCGCGAAGCACAGATCACGTCGCGGCTGCGCCATCCCGGCATCGTGTCAGTTGTCGACTTCAACACGCTCCCGAGCGGCCTCGCCTACCTGGTGATGGAGTACCTCGAAGGCGAATCGCTCGCGAAGCTGCTGCGGCGAACGGGTCAGCTGCCGCTCCCGCGCATCATCGACATCACGGATCAGCTCGCCTCCGCCCTGACCGCCGCCCACCTGCAGGGTGTGGTTCACCGCGACATGCATCCGCAGAACGTGTTCGTCGTGCCGGGCAGCGGGGGCCAGAGCGATCGGATCAAGGTTCTGGATTTCGGGATCTCGAAGATCGCCTCCATCTCGCAAAAGATCACGGGGATGGCCGCGGTGATGGGGACGCCGCAGTACATGTCGCCGGAGCAGGCCGAGGGCAAGGCGGACGAGCTCGACGCGGCGTCGGATCAGTTCTCGCTGGCGGCGATCGTGTACGAGATGCTCGCGGGCCGGCCGGCATACTCGGGCGAAACGCTGGCCTCGATCGCTTACCAGATCGTCCACGCCCAACCCGCCGGCATTCGGACCCTTCGGCCCGAGTTGCCCGTCGAGATGGAGAACGTCGTTGCGCGCGGCCTCTCCAAGAACAAGAAGGACCGGTTCCCGTCGGTGTCGGAGTTCGCGGTGCACCTCCGCTGGACCGCCACGCTGCCGCCCAGCGAGGTCCCGGCGAAGTGGCACGCCGCCCAGAGCGCGCCGACCACCGTCGGGTTCGACGCCGAGGAGACGACGGCGGTCTCCAAGCTGCCGTCGGACATGGCGGCCGTGCTGCGCGAGAGCACCGGGGATCTCACGGCCCGGATCGAGCTGGCTTCAGCCGACGACGAGGCGACCATCGTGAACACGGCGGCCGTCGATCCCGAGGCCACATCCGTGGACCCGAACCCGACGGTCGTCGGCCGGCCGCAGACCGTCCCTCGCCTACCCCCGACGGTCGTCGGTCCGCCGGCAGTCATCGGTCCGCCTGCGGTCGTCGGTCTGCCGGCGGTCGTGCGCGCGCCGGCCGCGCCCAATCTGCCCGCGGCCAAGGAGAAGCAGGAGCCGATCGCAGTCCGATTGCCGCCCGTCCTTGAGGACGAGCCCCCGCCCGCGAGGCCGCCGGCCATCGCAGCGCGAGAGAGCGCCACGCACGAAATGACGTTCATGGACGTCTCGCGCCGCCGCCTGGCGATCGGATCGGGCGTCGCGGCCGGCTTGCTGGCCATCGCGATCGTCATCGGTGTCGCGCGCGTGCGGCGGCCGTCGTCCGCGCGCCCCGGTGCTACGACCGCGGTGGTGGCGCCCCCTCCCCCGAATGCCGCGCCGCCGCCGTCCGTGCCCACCACGAATTCCGTGCCGCCGTCGACGGTCGCCGTGAATCCGGATCCGACGCCCGCGGCCGACGCCGCGACGCCCGCAGCGCCACCCGTGGTCGCGCCGGCGGACGTGCCGCCCGTGGCCGGCGCTGCGCTCCCGGTCGAGCGTCGACGATCGCACGGTCGGGAACGTCCGCGGGGGCCCGGGCCCAGCGAATCGCAGCAGGTCGTTGCCCAGGACGGGGCGAAGCCCGCGCAGGGGGGCCAGTGCAAGATCACTGTCGGCACCTACCCGTGGTCGGATCTCTGGCTGGACGGAGCCGACACCGGTCAGCAGACGCCGGTCGTCGGCCTGCCGATCGCATGCGGCCTTCACCGGCTCGAGTTCAAGCGGCGCGATCTAAAGATCGATCAGATCGAAACCGTGACCGTGACCGAAGGGCGAGAGTTCAGGCGCCAGTACGAATTGCAGGGATCCGGCGTCGACGACTAGCCGCCCCCGCGCGAAGCGCGGGGTCGCGGCTATTTTCTGAGATGTGCTTTAGGTGCGGTCGGGTCGGAGACGGGCCCACCTGACTTCATCTACCCGCTGTAGACGCGTAGCCCTCCTGCCGAGATTGGCCTACGATGGAAGGCTTGGGGGTCCAGGGGAACGCTCCTGTTCCGGGCGCTAAGCCGTTCGGAAAGTACTACCTGCTGGATCGCATCGGTGCCGGCGGGATGGCAGAGGTGTTCCTCGCGGTCGCGATGGGGCCGGAAGGCTTCCAGCGCATGCTGGTGATCAAGCGGATGCTGCCGCACCTCTCGCAGGATCGGCAATTCGTCCAGATGTTCGTCGACGAAGCCAAGCTGTGCGGCCTGCTCTCGCATCCGAACCTCGTCCAGATCTTCGAGTTCGGATCAGTCGAAGACAGCTTCTTCATTGCGATGGAGCACGTGCAAGGCGCGACGATGTCCGCCGTGCGCAAGAAGCTGGCGGAGGCGAACCGCGTGGCGCCGGTCAGCGCGACGCTCGAGATCATGCGCCAGGTTTGTCTCGGCCTGCACTACGCGCATTCGCTGCAATCGGCGACGGGACAGCCGCTGGGGATCATCCACCGCGATATTTCGCCGTCGAACCTGATGCTGTCGTTTCACGGCGGCGTGAAGATTCTCGACTTCGGCATCGCCCGCGTCGCCGAGGAGCTGCGCGAGACGCACACGCAAGCCGGCACGATGAAGGGGAAGGTCTCGTACATGTCTCCGGAGCAGATCCGGATGGAGAGCGTCGACAACCGCTCCGACGTGTTCGCCGTCGGCATCGTGCTGCACGAGTTCCTGACCGGGCGCCGGTTGTTCAAGGCCACCAACGAGTACAACGGCGCGCGCATGGTCCTCGAAGGCGCCGTGCCGCTGCCGTCGACGCTGAACCCGGAGGTTCCCGCGGAGGTCGACACGATCGTGATGCGCGCGCTCGAGCGCGACAGGGACGCACGCTACCCGACCGCCGGCGAGATCGCCGACGATCTCGAGAAGGTGCTGTTCGAGATGCGCGCGTCGCCGCACGAGCCGCGAAAGCTTCTCGTGTCGTTGTTCCCGCAAGGGCTGCCGCGCACGGGCGAGATCCGGCTGCCCGTCGGCACGCCGTCACCGATACTTTTGCAGAGCGGCGCCAGCGCGGTTCCCGCGCCGGTCGGGTTCGCCCCGTCGGTGAGCCACGCGACCAAAGCCATCGTCCCCGACGCGGCCCGCGACAAGGAGATGGCCGACCGCGCTGCGGCCGCCCGCCCGCGGCCAAAGCGGCGAAGTGCGCGTGGTTGGCTCTTGATGGGCGCAGTCCTCGGCGTCGTGCTCGCGGTCGTGGGCCTGACGCACCCGCCGTGGACGCCGTCGCCGAAGGACGAGACGGCGGTGACGCCCGCGACCGCGCAGAACGTGGCGCCGCCCAAGCCCGAAGCGACGCCTACGCCCGCGCCGCCGCCGCCAAAGACGACCGTGGAGATCTCGCTCGATTCGAACCCGCAGGCCGCCCAGGTGATCCGCGAGGACACGGGCAAGATCGTGGGCCAGACGCCCCTGACGATCACGCTGCCGCAGGCGCGCGACCTGATCTCGTTCCGCTTCGAGAAGGCTGGCCACGCGCCGATCAGCTACAAGGTCATCCCTGATCTCGACAAGTCGGTTCGCGCCGAGCTGGCTCTCGAACCGGTCGCAGATTCGAAGCAGGCGCCCGCATCGCGCCACGCACCGCCCCTGCGCGCGCACGCCGTCGCCGCGGGGCCGCATCGCGACACGAAAAAGGTCACGAACGAGGCGCCCGCCGCGGGCCCGGATCAGCCGCGCAACTGCATGCTGTCGGTGGCGTCGTTCCCGTGGACGGAGCTCTGGATCGACGGCAAGGACACGGGACAGCGCACGCCTGTCGTGCACTACCCCGTCAGCTGCGGCGCGCACCGCCTGAACCTGAAGCGGCGTGATCTCAGGTTGGACCGCACCGAGCAGGTGATGGTCGCGCCGGATCACGAGCTGAAGCAGCACTACGAGCTCGGCGACGAATACGGCGGCGAGTAACCCGAGCAGAGCAGTTCGCAGAAATAGCTGCACCCCGCGCTTCGCGCGGGGGCGGCTAGTCGCTCCGCGCCGCAGGCGCGGTTTGCGACTACTGTTTTTTCAGGTAGCCGCGATCCCGCGCTGCGCGCGGGGGCGGCTAGAGCTGGAAGGCGACGCCGATATTCATGTCGGCGTTGGCCGTGAAGTTCGGCGCGCCCACGAGCGCGCCGATCTCGGCGACGATTCCGACCGTGTCGGAGACGCCGTAACGAAATCCGACGCCCGGCCCGAACAACACCGGCCCACCCGCGACGGTGTCCTTGCACACTTCGGTGCCCGAGCCGCACGTTGCGACGCCCCCGACCTTCGAGACGTGCCGGATCACGCCGCCGCCGGCCGACAGCGAGAGGTACGGCTGAAACGCGCTCCCCCCCTCGGCGAGGAAGAATGTCGCCTTGGCCAGCGCCGCGAGCGCGCCCGTGGCCGGAGAGCACGTGTTGTCCGGTCCGCATTCGTTGGGGTCCGCGTTGGGCACGTGATACGGCGTCGCGCCCCGGACCAGCTGCAGGCGGCCCTGCACGCCGAGCATGAAGCGCGGCGTGACGAAGTAGCCGAGCTCGGGCGCCAGTTGCCCGGTGGGCGTCCAATCGACGCCCGACGAGACGACGTTGTTGCGCGTCGCCTCGCCCGCGCCGCTCACCCACCCGAGCCCCGCGCCGCCGAGCAGCGCGAAGAAGAGCCTGCTGTCAGAAGCGGAGCGCGCGCCGCTCGCGGTCGCCGTCGCGGTCGCCGCCGTCGTCTTCGTCGTCGCGGTGGGGCTGGCCAGCGCGACGACCAGCGGCTCGGCGGCGCTTCCCCGCGCCACGATCACCGTGCCGTTCGCCCGCCGGGCCTCGATGAAATACAGGACCTGGTCACCGCCCGTCGCCGACGCCGGGATGGACGCCTCGAAGGCTCCGGACGCGTTCTTCTTCATCGGCACGTCCGTGAACGTGTACGTGTTCGGCGCGCGGTAGCGCAGCACGACCGCGCTGGCATCCAGATCCTTGTCCGGCATCGCGGCGATCGGGACTGGCTTCACCGCCTGCCCGATCCGAACCGGCTCGTGAACAAGCGCCTTCTCCGCCGGTAGATCGGTGCCGCTACCCAGCGCCGCGATCGCTTCGTCGAACGCCGCCTGGATCTCGGGGTTGGCCAGGCCGGGGCTGAGCCGCACCTCCGGTTGGATCTGCAGCGCCTTGCGGAAGTACTTCACGGCCTGATCGCGCTGCTTGAACCCACCCAACGAAACGATCCCCAGCGTGACGAACGTGCGGGCCCGGATCGGGTGCTGGGTGAGGCCGGCGCGATCCGCCTGTTCGAGCGCTTCGTTCAGGATCTTCATCGCCGCCTCGAATTCGAGGTGCTGGTACGCGTCGACCGCCTTGCGATTGAGCAGCGTGATCTTACCGACCGCCGCGCTGTCTCGCTCCTGAGCCTGCGCTGGTGACGCGGCGAGCATCGTCGCCAGAGCGACAGCGAACATCCCGAGCGGCGCGACCAAGCGCGGCGTGGGTCCACGCGACGCTCTGTTCACCCTGGAGAGGGTTCCCACAGTTCTACGGTACCGCGGAACGGCGCCTCTCGCCCAGCACTGAATTCGCGCCTGACGCTGCAAATTGCGCGTTCAATCTCTGCGTGCCCCTCTGCGTGCCCCTCTGCGTGCCCCGCGCATGGCGCAGAAAGGCACACATGGTGCGCGCGCGCCAATGATATGTTCGGAACTCCTTCCACCTGTGGTTGAAGGCGACGTGAGCAATCGAGACAACGTCCTGATTCTTGGCGCGGTGGCCTATGCCCCGAAGGTCGTGTCGATCTGGGAGGGCTTCCGCACCGTGCTCGAAGCACGGGGCGTTCCCTTCGACTTCGTGTTGTTCTCGAACTACGAGCGCCAGGTCGAGGCGCTGTTCTCCGGCGCCGTTCATATCGCGTGGAACTCCCCGCTCGCGTGGATCGAGACCGATCGCGTGGCGCGCGCACGCGGGCGGAAAGCGTCTGCGGTCGCCATGCGCGACAGCGATCGCGACCTCACCTCGGCGGTCATCGTGCGCGCGCGCGAAAGCGCTCAATCCCTGCAGGACCTGAGCGGTGCGACGGTGGCCGTCGGCGCCGCGGATTCGCCCCAAGCGACGCTGATCCCGCTCCTGCACTTCGCAGAGGCCGGCCGCGAGCCCGGACGCAAACCTCAGTTGCTCCGGCATGACGTGTTCGTCGGCAAGCACGGTGATCACGTGGGCGGCGAGCGCGATGCTGTGCGGGCCCTCCTGGCCGGGCAGGCCGACGCGGCTTGTGTGCTCGATGCGAATCTCCTCGCATTCGGACAGGACGGAACGCTTCCGCCCGGCGCGACGCGCGTCGTGTTTCAGACCCCGCCTTACGACCATTGCAACTTCACGGTTCTTGATGGTCCCCATGGCGAGCTCGTCGAGCGCTTCGTCGAGGCGCTGCTCGCGATGTCTTACGCTGATCCCGAGGTGCGCTCCCTCATGGACCAGGAAGGGCTGAAGGCGTGGCTCCCGGGCAGGCTCACCGGCTACGCGCAGCTCGAGCGCGCGGTGGCGAAGCTCGGGGTTATCGACGGCTGGCTCGCGCGCATGGGCGCGACTTGAGCCCCCCGGACGACGGCCGCGCGCAAGTCGTCGATCTCGAGGATCTCGCGCTCGATCGCGGCGGCGACCTGCTGTTGCGGCGCGCATTGAGCGCGCTCGCGCCCGGCGCGCGCCTCGAAGTGCGCGGCCGAGATCCCATGCTGCCCATCCATCTCCGGGCCTTCTGCCGCAAAGCGGGCGCGGCGTTGAAGTCCGCCGACGGATCGTCGGTTGCGATCGCCTACGTCACGGGAGGAGCGCCGACGCGCGAACAGGGCGCGGAGCGCGCGGGCGCCGCTGATCCCGCCGAGCCGGGCGCGATCGCCGACCGGCCTGCGGCGACGTGGGGTCTCGCGCCGCGCGGCGCGCTCGTGGAAGCGGGCGTGGCGCCGCTCATGTTCCCGCTCGCTGACAAGGACGTCGTCTGGTGCGACGACGCCGGGCGGCTCTACGCGCAGGCCGTCGCGGCGCAGTGGGATCCGGCGACGGCGATTCCCTGGGACGCGGACACCAACCACGCGCCCGAGATCGAGGACGCCGTCGTCCAGATCATGACGTATCTCATCGAGAACGAAACGGCGGCGCTCCTCGTGCCCGCGCGCTTCGTCGCGAGCCTTCACCCCCACTTTCGCGAGGTCATGCAGCTCCTGGCCGTGCAGGTCGCCGACGAGGCTCGACACATCGAGGTCTTCTCGCGGCGCGCCCGCCTCCGGCGTGGTGAGCTCGGGCTCTCGACCGCGAGCGGACAGGCGTCACTCCGGACGCTGCTCGAGGAGCCGGACTTCGCGGAGGCATCCTTCCTTCTTTCGGTGCTCGGAGAGGGGACGTTCCTGTCGTTGCTTCGTTTCCTGCACAATCACGCACCCGATCCGATCACCGCCGCGGTGGTGCGGCTGGCGGCCCAGGACGAGGCGCGCCACGTGGCGTTCGGCCTCGGCCACTTGCAGCGGCACATCGGCCGCGACGCCGGCCTTCGCGCGCGGCTCGCCGGCGCCGTCGAGCGTCGCCACGAAGCCCTGCGCCAGGCCGAGGCCCTCGACGAGCGCGTCCACGACGCGCTCGTCTTGCTCGCGGCCGGTTCGCTCTCACCCTCACGCATCGCGGAGGGCCACGATCTCGTGCGGGCCCTTCACGAGGACATGCACGCCGCACGCGCCCAGCGGCTCTCCCGCCTGGGTTTCACCGAGGCCGAGGCGGCTGCCCTCTCGAACCTGCACACCCGAAACTTCATGTAACAGATGAAGAGCGCCGCGCGACGATCTGCGCCTCGCCCCCGAAGGGGGAGAGGCCGCCGAGCCGAAGGCTCGGCGGGTGAGGGGCCCGCGGTAAAGACGGCCCCTCACCCTAACCCTCTCCCCGCTTCGCGGGGCGAGGGGATCTGATTCGACGAGTTCGGCAGCCTCGCGGGTTATCCGCCGAAGGCGGCGCGCACGAGGGTGACGATGTCGTCCTTCGCGGCAGCCTCCAGGCTGCCGTGGTTCTCGATCACGGCGTGAACGTGCGAGAGCATGCTGGCCGACGGATCGGCGAGGCGCGCCTGCGCCTCGGCAAGCCGGTCGCGAAACAGCGCGGGCGAGCGCGTGTGCAGGCGATGCTCGCGCACCGCCTCGGGTGCGTAGACGCCGACCAGCAACGCCCGCGCGAGCGCGTCGGACGGCCGCACGTTGCCGGCCTGGTAAATTGCGTTGTTCGCTGAATAAACGGGGCGCGTGCCCCTTGCCGGCCGCGCGAATCCATAGCGCTCGCTGTGGCCGGGTTCCAACGTGCGCCGCCAGTGGACGCCGACCGCACCGGACGCGATCGCGGCGTCGAGCTCGGCGTCCGTGACATACGCGGCCTCGGCGCCGACATCGTCGGCGCGCGGGGCGCGCGTGACAAAGCGCTGCGGTATGTCGAGTCCCGCGATCGCCGCGCGACGGACGGCGTCGACGAGCGTCGTCTTGCCCGCACACGTCCCGCCGACCACGACGATCGCGTCGATGCGTTCCGGCGGCTTGCGCGCGATCCGCACGCTGGGCGCGCGGCCGAGCCGTTCGACGAGCGCGCTCACCGCGCGGTGTATCCGCCGTCGATGGTGAGGGTCGTGCCTGTCAGGTACGCGCCCGCGTCCGACGCGAGATAGACGACGGCCGGCGCGAGGTCGGCCGGATCGCCCCAGCGACCGAGCGGGATCGCGCGCAGCATCTCCGCCCGCGCAGCCGCGTCGTGCATCGACGTCATGAACGGCCCCGGGCAGATCGCGTTCGCTGTCACGCCGTCACCAGCCAGCTCGAGCGCGAGCGCGCGCGTGAGCGCGACGACGCCGCCCTTGCTCGCGACGTAGGGCGTGCGATCCGGCATGCCGACGTACGCGAACATGCTCGCGATGTTGATGATGCGGCCGCGCTTGCTCGCGCGCAGGTGCGAGGCCGCCGCGCGCGCGCACAGCCACGTGCCGCGCAGGTTCGTGTCGACGACCTCGTCCCACTGCGCGGCGGTCAGCTCGCCGAGCGGAGCGCGGTGCGTGGTGCCCGCGTTGTTGACCAGGACGTCGAGCTTGCCGAGCCGTGCGACCGTGCCATCGACGAGCAGACGCACGGACTCTTCATCGGTGACGTCGGCGGCGAGCCCGTTGACGGGGCGGCCGGTCGCCGTC
>DATMZL010000701.1:0-4075 GCA_035607075.1 Polyangia bacterium | reverse complement strand
GACGGCGAGCTGTTCGGCCTCGACCGCGACCTCGGTGCCGACCGCGTACGCGCTCGTGGCAGGTAAGCCCAGCGCGGTCGCGAAACGTTCGTACTCGGCCAGGCTGGCGCGCGTGCGCGCCTCGAGCGCCGGGATCTCGCTGGCGCCCTTGAAGACGTCGGAGTCGACGACCGCGACGCTGACGAACACGACGCCGTGGAAATGTCCGGGGAACATCTTGAGCAGCGTCAGCAGCGCGTGCCGCCCGAGGCCGCCGTATCCGCCGACGAAGAGCACGAGGACCGGGCCCTTGGGATCCGGGTCGCCGTCGGCCTGGTCCAGTGGTATCCGAAGGTCGTGGTCGTCGCCGGTCAGATCATCTTCGCCGAGGACACGATGTGGAACCGCCTGCTTCACAATCAGACCGCGCTGCTGATCCAGCGCCGCCTGCAGCAGCGCGGCGTACCGATGATCGTCATGCCCGTCGAGCTCGACCTCGAACGCGCCCAGGCCGAACGCTCATCGGCGGCGTTCCCCGGCGCCCGCCTGCTCGCCGACGTGACGGGCCGGAGCCGCACGGGCGAGCGGCCGATCGTCCCCCTGACGCCGTCTTGATACGCCGCGCGCATGTTTTGATCCCGACTTGAGAACGGACGCGCTACCCAACGTCCATGAACGAGGACGTCCTCGTCATCGGAACGAGCCGGCAGAAGGATCCGGACGGCAGCAAGCTGCGCGCCGTGCTGCAGTCCCACTTCGCGCTCGAGCGCGCTCAGTCGCTACGCGACCTCTTCGTGCACCTGCTCGCGCTCGCCAGCCTCCCGCTCGGATACCTGGCGGCCAGGCCTGCGAGCGGCACGACCCTTCGAGCCATCACGCTCTCCGGGTGGTTGACCTGCCTCGCCGCGCTGTCCGTCGCGACGCTGGCGGAGGTTCGATGGCGGCGCCGGTGCGCCGCGTTGCGGAAGGTGCTCCCCCCACCGTAGGATCGCGGGCGCGATGAGCGCGCCCGGACCCTTGGTGCTGGTCGTCGAGGACGAACCGCAGATGCGGCGGTTCCTGCGTGCGTCTCTGACGTCGCACGGCTACCAGCTCTGCGAGGCGGCCACGGCGGCGGAGGCGACCGCGCTGGCGACCAGCCGGAACCCCGAGATGGTCCTGCTCGACCTGGGCCTTCCCGACGAGGACGGCGTCGACCTGACGCGCCGGCTGCGCGAGTGGTCGCGCGTTCCGATCATCGTCATCTCGGCGCGCGGGCGCGAGGCGGACAAGGTTGCCGTGCTGGACGCGGGCGCCGACGACTATCTGACGAAGCCGTTCGGCGTCGGCGAGCTGCTGGCGCGCATGCGCGTCGCGCTCCGCCACGCGCAGGAAGCGGCGGGCGCGCCCATGCCGATCATCGAGATCGGTCCGCTGCGCATCGATTTCGCAAGGCGCGAGGTCAAGATGAACGACGTCGAGGTGCACCTGACGCCGATCGAATACCGCCTGCTCGCCTTCCTGGCGCAGAACGCGGGCCGCGTCCTGACGCACAGCCAGATCCTCAAGGAGGTCTGGGGCCCCGGACACACAGACGAGACGCACTACCTGCGCGTCTATATGGCTCAGCTGCGCCGGAAGATCGAGGTGGAGCCGGCGCGCCCGCGCCTGCTGCAGACGGAGCCGGGCGTCGGCTACCGGATGCGCGAAGCGACGACCTGATCGCGCGCACGCCGGCGTCGCTGTCCGTCGATTTTTCCCGCCGCGTGGGCTATTTTTTTCACCTCATGAGCGAGCTGCAGCTTCCGGCGCCGGAAGGGCTTCCAGTACCCGCGCCCGCGCCCGCGCCGCCGGCCCCCGCCGGATCGTTCCGGGAGCGC
The DNA here is from genome assembly GCA_035607075.1 of Polyangia bacterium. Lineage (GTDB taxonomy): Bacteria > Myxococcota_A > Polyangia > Fen-1088 > Fen-1088 > JADGRB01. The sequence goes on along the minus strand of DATMZL010000701.1, from coordinate 2,237 downwards.
CTCGCGCTGGTGCCGTGGCGAAAGGTGCTGGAGCAGCTGACGCCGGCGATCGCCCTCGGCCTCGGCATCCTGTCGCAGATGCAGGCGAAGCACACGATCACGTTCGCGCCCAAGGCGGTGGCGTTGCTGGCGGTCGCCTGGGGCCTGGCGTCCGGGCTGGGCGAATGGCTGCCCGAGCCGAAGCCCGACGAACAGCACCCGCGCTGGCGCAACTTCCTGCGCAACGCCGCCGCGCTGGTGACGATCGGCCTGTTCCGCAACGTCCTCTTCTTCCTGGTCCCGATCTGGTTCGCGTCGTCGACGCTCGGCGCGTTCAACATGTTCGCGCCGATCCTGCTGGCGGGCATCGCGCTGTTCTCGTGCTTCCCGAAGCGTTTCCGGCGGACGATGCTCGAGAGCCCGCACATCCGCACCATCTACTGCTCGTCGGTCCTGTTCATCGCGCTGGTGCCGGCGGCGGCGGTCGAGATCTCGGCGTCGCCGCGGCTGTCGGCGGCGCTGGCGGCCGGCGTGGCATGGCTGGCGTCCAGCCTGGCGACATCGCGCACGCCGCTGACGACGCGGATCGGCCGGATCGAGCTGGGCGCCGGGACGCTGGTCGCCGCGCTGATCTGCGCGCTGGCGGCGCCGCTGCTGCCGCCCGTGCCGGTCGCCTGCAACGAGTCAGCGACCGGGACCAGCGTGCACAACCGCGAGATCGAGGGCGTGGCGGAAAAATTTCCCGCCGGCACCAAGCGGGTGTACGCCTGGTTCGCCGTGCAAGTACCTCGGCATTACAGGCAGGGGATCCGCTTCGAGTGGTATCGCGACGGCGAGCGCGTGGGCAATGCCGCCGCGCGCGAGATCGTCGGAGGTCGCGAGCAAGGTTATCGGACGTCGTCGTACACGGGATCGCCCAAATCGGGCTCATGGCGGGTAGATTTGCTGACCGACGCGTCTCAGCTCATCGCGAGGAGACACTTCGTCGTTGAATAGCTTGACCGCCGTGAGCGCAGAACCAAAAAATTCCCACCTGGCCGCCGTAGCGACGGCCGCCGTCCGCCGTGCGTTCGGTGAGCCGCAGCCGCTGTCCGCCGACGCCGTCTGGCAGAAGCCGTTCGACTACGACGTCGCGCACCTGCAACGGCTGGCGGTGCTGGCGCCGGACGCCGAGGCCGAGCCGGGCGATCTCGTCGATTACGCGCTCGACTTCAAGTACGAGAAGATCCAGACGGATCTGTTCCTCCACGTGCTCCCGTTCTGTTTGCGCGCCTGGCGGGACGATCTGACGTCGCCGTTCGGGCGCTACGAGACGTTCGTCGACGAGTTCTACCCGGCGCTGATCCGGGGCAGCGTGTTCGACGGTGTGCTGTCCGCCGACCAGACCGCCGCCGTGGGCGACTTCATGCGCGACGCGATCCTGCAGCAGATCGACGCGCAGCAAACGCTGTCGTTCAAGGGATCGAAGGCGCCCGTCTACGCGTGGTTCCACGCCGTGTCCACCTACGGTCTCCTGCGCGCCGACATCGAGAAGCTGTGGTCGACGTGGTGGGCCGTCGAGACCGAAGGCCGCGCGCTGGCGGCGGCCCAGTACGCGTCGTGCCTGATCTACGACGACACGGCGAACCCGGTCTTCGACGCCTGGACGCGCGAGCACGGCGGCGGCCCGCCCTGCCTGTGGCACTACCGCGGCCACGTCCTGGAGGAGTCCTGGCGCTCCGAAAATCTCGAGATGCTCGCGCGCGAGCTGACGCCCGCCGGCGTGCGCGGCCTGCTCGATCGCGCCGTCGCGCGCCTCGCCGGCCATCCGCTGCGCGACAAGGTCGCGTCGATCCGCTTCCGGCTGGACGCGCGCACGCAGACGCTGGCGAACCGGTGCGCCGACGTGCAGCGCTATCTCGCCACGCCCAACGAGGCCGAGTACAGCTTCCAGTGGAGCAGCTGACGACGCGTATGAATCGGCACGCTTTCCGACGCTGCTGACGACCGCGGCAAAAAACCGCCGACCGTGGCGACAAACCGCCGACAGCGCCGGCACATTTCACGGCCGGCGCGCGGCGGTTGCTGGAATACGGTGCGCGCGATCCGCCCTGCGTGTGCAAAGGAGGCTCGCCATGAGGTTCTCGTCATTTCCGTCCGCGTTGCTCGCAACGGTCGTCGCGTTGTCCGCCTGTTCGAACGATCCCGAAAAAACTGCGGCCAGCGAGCCGCCGGGAACGCTGCAGTTCGCGCTCGTGCAAGCGCCCAGCAACCTCGCG
>DATMZL010000657.1:0-3226 GCA_035607075.1 Polyangia bacterium | reverse complement strand
TGTATTCGTTCCAGATCGCAGGTCGCCTACCGGAACGGCCGGGCATGTTCGACGCCGGGCAGATGCAGCAAATGCTGATCAACCTGCTCAAGAACGCCGTCGAGGCGGGCGGCCCGCCGGAGGAGATCACGCTTTCGGTCGACGAAGTCCCAGCGGGCGCGTTCGAGGTCCGCGTCGAGGATCGGGGTAAGGGCATGCGCGACGACGTCATGAAGAACGCGCTGCTGCCGTTCTTCTCGACCAAGCCGTCGGGCAGCGGCCTCGGCCTCCCGCTTTGCCGCGAGATCGTCGAAGCCCACGGCGGCACCTTATCGATCCGCCCGCGCGCCGGCGGCGGCATCAGCGTCATCTGTTTGATTCCTTAGCTACGTGCGTGGATGCGCGGGAGGCGGCGCGAGGAGGGGCGGGGAGCTCCTCGGCGGAGGCTAGGCGGCCGCCCTGATCGTTTGCGGCCGACGGGAGTCGAGGAGCTCTCCGCCCCTCCGGAAGCCGCCGACCCGGTCGCTTCCAAACAGCCCTCTACGGATTACGGACAGGTGTGTAACGACAGGAAGACGTCTCCAGTGAGACGTTAGAACCACCATGAAGACGAAGTCGCTGAAGGTGAAAGCGGGGATCAAGGGCGGCAAGCTGGCCGCGAACCACATCCGAGGGGGCGTGAAGGTCCGCACCGGCCTGAAGGCAGGCGGCGAGAGCCTGAACCATTCCCGCGCGATGCTCTAGCTGCAGCGGCGCCCTGATCGAGTAAGCTGCGCGGCCGGTGATCCGGCTCGATCAGATCAGCAAGCAGCACGGCCCGCAGATCCTCTTCGTCGACGCGTCCGCGGCGATCTTCCGCGGCGAGAAGATCGGCCTCGTCGGCCCGAACGGCGCCGGCAAGTCGACCGTCTTCCGCATGATCATGCGCGAGGAGACGCCCGACGACGGGCAGATCTCGATCGAACGCGGCATCACCATCGGCTACTTCAGCCAGGACGTGGGCGAGATGGCGGGGCGCCCCGTCGTCGCCGAGGTGATGGCCGGCGCCGGTCCCGTCTCCGAGGTCGCCGCCGAGCTGAAGCAGCTGGAAGAGGCGCTCGCGGATCCGGACAACGGGGACAAGCTGGAGGCGCTGCTCGAGCGGTTCGGCACCGTGCAGGCGCGCTTCGACGACCTGGGCGGCTACGCGCTGGAAGCGAAGGCGCGCGAGATCCTGGCCGGCCTCGGGTTCTCGCAGGAGAGCATGGACGCTGACGTCGCGCAGCTCTCGGGCGGCTGGAAGATGCGCGTCGCCCTCGCCCGCATCCTCCTGATGCGCCCGGACGCCATGCTGCTCGACGAGCCGTCCAACCACCTGGATCTCGAGTCGCTGATCTGGCTCGAGAACTTCCTCAAGGGGTTCGACGGCGCGCTGTTGATGACATCGCACGACCGCGAGTTCTTGAACCGCATCGTCGGGCGCGTCATCGAGATCGACGGCGGCGTGCTCACCAGCTACTCCGGCAACCTGGAGTTTTACGAACGCCAGCGCGCCCAGAACGAGGCGCAGGCGCAAGCCGCCTTCGAGCGACAGCAGGCGATGCTGGCGAAGGAGATGCGCTTCATCGAGCGCTTCAAAGCGCAAGCCGCCAAGGCCGCCCAGGTGCAATCGCGCGTGAAGAAGCTCGACAAGATCGAGAAGGTGGAGCCGCCCAAGCGGCGCAAGACGCTGGACTTCGAATTCCCCCCTTGCGCGCGCTCCGGCGAGGACGTCGCGCGCGTGGAAGCGATGCACAAGGCCTACGGCGCGCGCGTCATCTACGACGGCCTGAACCTGTCGATCCGCCGGCGCGAGCGCTGGGCCGTCATGGGCGTCAACGGCGCCGGCAAGTCGACGCTGCTGAAGCTGATCGCGGGCGAGACCACGCCCGACGCGGGCGTCGTGACATTGGGCCCCAGCGTCAAGCTCGGGTATTTCGCGCAGCACGCGATGGAGCTGCTCGATCCCGAAAAAACTGTTTACGAGACGCTGGAGGAATCGTTTCCTCTGGCCAACGTCGGGTCGCTGAAGACCCTGGCCGGCTGCTTCGGTTTTTCGGGCGGCGACGCGGACAAGACGTGCCGCATCCTGTCGGGCGGGGAGAAGGCCCGCGTCGTGTTGGCCAAGATCCTGTATTCCCGCCCGAACTTCCTCGTATTGGATGAGCCGACGAACCACCTCGACATCACTACAAAAGACATGATCGTCCGGTCATTAACGGACTACGAAGGCACCATGCTATTCGTCTCCCACGACCGGCAGTTCCTGGCCCGACTGTCGAACCGCGTGCTCGAGCTGGGGCCTGATGGCCCCACCCTCTACGGGGGCGGCTACACGGAATACGTGGCGCGGAGCGGACACGAAGCACCGGGCTTGCGGTAACCTCCCGCGAAAGAAGGAAACCCCCATGCAGCTCGCCAAATCGATCCTCACGCTGGTTTTTGTCCCGCTGGTCATGCTGGCCGCCGTGCGAACCGCCGGCGCGGCAGACGCCAAGGAGGCGATGGAGCATCTGAAGGCGCTCAGCCAGAGCGCCGCTGCGGCCTACCAGGACGGCGACTTCGACAAGACGAAGAGCCAGCTGACCGAAGCGGTCAACGTCGCGAAGGAGAACGGCCTCTCGACGAACCGAATCATGGCGCAGATTTACATCCTGATCGGCGTCCTCAAGATCAACGAGCACAAGGACACCGAGGGGGGCATCAAGTACTTCGCGAAGGCGCTGGATATCAGCCCGGCAGTGAAGATCCCGCCGACCATGGCGACGAAGGCGGTCAAGGCGGCGTTCGCGAAGGCTGAGGACGTCGACCCCGCGACGATTGGCGATCTCAGCGAGCCCGAAGCCGCGCCGGCGTCGAAGAAGCAATCGAAGAAGGAAGCGAAGGAAGCGAAGGAAGCGGCGGCAGCGGCGGCGGACCAGGAGAAGCAGGAGAAGGCCGCCGCGGCAGCCGAGAAGAAGCAGGCGGAAGCCGAGCGCCGTCAGGCCGAAGCCGAGCGCAAGCGCGCCGACGCCGACAGCAAGCAGCTGGTCGACGATCTGGCCCAGTCGAAGGTGGCCGAGAGCCAGCTGAAGGCCGACAAGGACAAGCTGAAGCAAGAAAAGCAGGAGCGCGACCGCCAGCTCACCGACGCGAAGGGGTTCCTCGCGCAGCTCGAAAAAGAAAAGGCGGCGAAGGACAAGCAGATCGACGCCCTCAACGCCAAGATCCAGCAGCTCGAGAAAGACAA
>DATMZL010001472.1:0-5980 GCA_035607075.1 Polyangia bacterium | reverse complement strand
TTGGCGAGCACTGGCGGCCGCTCAAGCTGGTCCTCGGCACCATCTCGACGGTCCTGGGCGTCCTGATCGCCGTTGCCCTGCTCCGGTGGGTGAATGTCAACGGGCCAGCGACCTACCTCGTTGGCAACTGGCCCGTGCCGTTCGGCATCGCTCTCGCCGTCGACCGGTTGTCGGCCTTGATGTTGGTGATCACGTGGATCCTCGGCGGTGCGGCGTTGCTGTTCGGTTCGTCCCGCTGGCACCGCGCGGGTGTTCACTTTCCGGCGCTGTTTCAGCTGGAGCTCATGGGACTTTCGGGCGCTTTCCTGACGGCCGACATCTTCAACTTGTTCGTGTTCTTCGAAATTCTGCTGGCCGCGTCGTACGGCCTCCTGTTACACGGCTCGGGCGAATCGCGGGTGCGGGCGAGCGTCCGCTACGTAGCCGTCAACATCCTCGCCTCCTCCATCTTCCTCATCGGCGTCTCGACCATTTACGGCGTGACGGGCACGCTCGACATGGCGGAGTTGGCCGCCCGGCTGTCCAAACCGGGCGTGCCGAGCCGGCACCTCGTGGACGCGGGCGCGGCCTTACTCGCCATCGCCTTCCTGATCAAGGCTGCGGCGTGGCCGCTCAACTTCTGGCTGGTCCCCGCCTACCGCGCCGCCACGCCGCCCGCCGCGGCGATCTTCGCCGTGCTCACGAAGGTCGGCGTCTATTCCTTAGTGAGGCTCTGGAACCTGATGTTTGCCGGCGGTCCCCTGGCCGGCTTCGGCGCCGACGGTCTGTTGGTCTTCGGCCTGGGCACCGCGATCCTCGCGGCGTTCGGGATGCTCGCGTCTCATCGCCTCGCCGCGCAGGTGGCTTGGGGCGTGGTGATATCGGCGGGGACACTGGTAGCGGCGCTGGGCACGCGCGCCGAGATGGTGCTCGGGGGCGCCATCTTCTATCTCCTCCCGTCCACGGTCGCGGCCGGCGCTGCCTTCCTCCTCGCGGACCTCATCGACCGCTGGGAGGCAGGCACGACGATCGTGGAGGAGGCTCCGTTCCTGAACGCAAAGCTGGAAGACACGAGCGACGTCAATCTGGACGACGAAGAAGCACCTCTCGTCGGCCGGCCCATCCCGGCGTCGGCGGCGCTCCTGGGATTCGCCTTCCTGGCGTGCGCGCTGCTCATCGCCGGCTTTCCACCTCTACCGACGTTCATCGGAAAGGCCGCCATGGTATCGGCGGCAATCGCGCCCGCAACCCAAGGACAGGGTAGCGGCGCTCGCGGTGCCATCTTCGCAACCGTGATCCTGGGCTGCGGTCTCGTCGCCCTCATCGCGCTTAGCCGGACCGGGATCCGGATCTTCTGGTCGGGCGGACGGCGGCAGCCGCCCGTCGTTCGCGCCGCCGAGGCCGTCCCGGTCGTGGGCCTCCTCGCGCTCTGCGGCCTGCTAACTGTCGCAGCCGGGCCGACGATGAGCCTCGCGCACGCAGCGGCTCGCTCTCTCCGCGATCGCAGGGACTACATCGACGCCGTGCTGCGCGCGAACGTATCTGCGTCGCCCACGACACCGAAGGCGCTCCGGGAGACGCCCCGATGACCCGGTTGTTGCGGTCCCCCGCGATGTCGATCGCGCTGTTCGTCCTCTGGCTCCTCCTCGTCCAGTCGCTCAGCGCCGGGAACATCATCTTGGGCGTGGTCCTGTCGCTCTTCTGGCCCGCGGCCACGGCGCGGTTCGCCGACAGTGTCCCGCGGGCACGCAAGCCGATCGTCATGGCCAAGCTGTTCGTGCGCGTGGTCGGCGACATGCTGAAGTCGAACGCGGAAGTGATCTGGGCGCTCCTCACACGCCGCTCGAGCGACATTCACTCCCGCTTCGTGCCCATCCCGCTGGAGCTGAGCGCTCCGGCCGGACTCACGATCCTCGCGATGATCGTCACGTTCACGCCTGGCACCGCCTGGGCGCAGCTCTCGGCCGACAAGCGCGTCCTCCTGCTTCACGTGTTCTCCGCCTCGGAAGACGAGCCGGTCGTGGCGATGATCAAGGGACGGTACGAGCGCCCGCTGCGGGAGATCTTCGAATGAGCTCCATCTTCCCTTGGGCCCTCTTCTTCGCCCTCGGCTGTCTGACGCTGGCGATGGTCTTTGCCCTGGTGCGGATGATCGTGGGGCCGCGCGCGGAAGACCGGGTCCTGGCCTTCGACTGCCTTTACCTGAACACGATGCTCGTTATCCTCACGCTCGGCCTGATTTATCGGAGTAGCTCGTACTTCGAGGCGGCACTGCTCATCGCGATCTTCGGGTTCGTGGCGTCATCCGCGATGGCCAAGTTCCTGCTGCGCGGGGAGATCATCGAGTGACGCCCACGCCGACGTGGGTCGACGCGCTGACCGCGGTGTTGGCCGTGGTCGGAGCCTTCACGGCCTTGATCGGATCGTTCGGCTTGCTGCGCATGAACACGTATTTTCGGCGCGTTCACCCGCCGAGCCTCGTCGCCACGTTGGCGACCTGGAGCGTGATCCTCGCGACCGTTCTTCAGTCGTCTTTCGTAACGGCGCGGCCGTACCTTCACGCCGTGGTGATCCCGGTGTTCATCGCGCTGTCCGCGCCGATCACAACCGTTCTGCTGACGCGAGCTGCGCTATTCCGCGCCCGTCAGCGAGGTGCCACCGACGTTCCGCCTCCGCCCACGTCGGAATAGTCGAAACGTAATGATCGACTAGCGTCGCCGCGCGATCGGGTCCGGCCCGCTCTTGACGTCCCCGATCTGGTCGCCACGTTTGCGCGCTGGCGCGTGGAGGGTCGTTTAGAGGAGGCCCAGAGAAGGAGACCATCATGGCCAAGAGCAAGATCGGGATCATTGGGAACGGCAACGTCGGCGGCGCGCTCGCGCGCGGGCTCAAACGCGCCGGCCATGATGTTCGCGCTGTGGACGACGACAAGGCCGCCGTCCGAGACGCCGTCACATGGGCCGAGATCGTTTTCCTGGCGGTTCCGTTCGGCGCGGTCGACAACGTCGTGAAGACGGCAGGCGAAGCCCTCGGCAGCAAGACGGTCGTCGACGTCACGAACGCGCTCGACGAGGACATGAGCCTCGCGATCGGGTTTACGACGAGCGGCGCCGAGGAGTTGCAGAAGAAGCTGCCGAAGGCGCGGGTCGTGAAGGCGTTTCAGACCGTGTTTGCCCAGCACATGGACACGGGCAAGCTCGGCGACCAGCGGCTGACGACCTTCGTGGCGGGCGACGATGCTGGCGCGAAATCGAGCGTGCTCGCCCTCGCGCGCGACATCGGGTTCGACGCCATCGACGCGGGGCCACTCCGGAACGCGCGTCTGCTCGAGCCACTCGGCTACTTCAACATCCAGCTTGGGTATGCGCTCGGGATGGGCACGCAGATCGGGTTGAAGCTGCAGCACCCTTGAGGCGCGCGAAGCGTCGAGCGGGTCGTACGGCTACCCGCTCTCTTTGATGAAGGTTCCCCGCTCCAGCTCTTCGAAGGCGATCCGCAGCTCTTCCTGGGTGTTCATCACGATCGGGCCGTACCAGGCGATAGGCTCGCCAATCGGTCTTCCGGAGATGAGGAGGAACCTCACGTCGACCGTCTCGGTCGAGACGGTGATCTCATCGCCGTCGGCGAAGACGACGAGATGACGGTCGCCGATCAACCGCTCGCGCTTCATGTCGAAGTAGTTCTCCCCCGCGGCCTCGTAGCTGTACGGGTCGAGCTGGTCGCAGAACACGCCCTCTCCGCCGATCACATACGCGAAGACCGTGTGGCCGCGTGGCGTTGGATGGGTGAATGACTTGCCAGCGGGCAGGCTGACGTCGAGGTCCTCGGGTCGCATGACGACGTCACGCACGGGCCCGGTCACGCCGCCAGCGGTGCCGGCAATCACCCTGATCGTCGCGCCGACCGCGTCGGTCACGCTCGGGATCTCGGCGCGCGTCACGCCGCGGTAGCGCGGTGCCATCATCTTGTTCGCGGCCGGCAGATTTGCCCAGAGTTGAAAGCCGTACATCGCGCCGCTCGCGTCGCCTTTGGGCATCTCTTGGTGCACGATGCCGCTGCCCGCGGTCATCCATTGAACGTCACCGGGCGCGATCACGCCCTTGTTGCCCAGGCTGTCGCCGTGCTCTACCTCCCCGCGAAGCACGTAAGTGATCGTTTCCATTCCGCGATGGGGGGGCCAGGGAAAGCCTTTCGCGTATTCCCTCGGATCGTCCGAGCGAAAATCGTCGAGCAGCAAGAAGGGGTCGTACTGCTCCGGCGGTCCCATCCCGATTGCGCGGTGCAGGTGGACACCGGCGCCCTCGATGGTCGCGCGGCTCTTCAAAACCTGACGGACGCGTCGTCGCTCAGCCATGGCTCCTCCTCGCGGACGTTCAACCTCACAGGTTCCTTCTGCCCTCCAAGGACCGCTCCTTATTCGAGGCGGCGGCCCCGTCCCAACACTTGTGCTCTCGCGGAGTGCACCTTAGCTACTCGGAGCGAATCAGCTACCGCCTCGACTGGGTCATTGCAGTCGGGTCGCGCTGGACGCAGGGAGGTCATCGTGGAAAACAGCTCGTTGCCGCAGTCTCCGACCAACGCGACCTACGTCGAGCCATCGAGCGAGACGGTCCTCGAGCCGGGCCTCAAGCTAGATGACCTCCTACACCGCAACATGACTCAGCCCTATGTGCTGCAGCGCCTCAGGAAACGGGTGTGGTGGGTGCAGTCGTCCAACTACGGCACCGTCTTCTACGTCGGCGACCGGGGAGTCTTGATCTTCGACACTCTCGAGGGGGTCTACGACAACATCACGAAGGCCGTCACGTCGGTGACCGACAAGCCGATCACCGCGGCCATCTATCCCCACTACCACGCCGACCACATCGGCGACATCGCCCGTTACGTCGACGGCGCCTCGCGCCGCGGCCTCCAGCTCGAGATCATCGCCAGCACGAAGACGCGGCAGTCGATGGACCTCGCGAAGAGCAGCTTTCCCCGGCCCACGAAGGAGCTGAAGTGGCCTCGCGATAGCTTCGATTTCGAAGGCCTGACCGTCGAGCTGCATGGCTTCGAATGGGCGGCGCACAGCGACGATCACGCCGCGTGGCTCTTGAAACAGGAACGGATCGTTCACTGTCCCGACCTCATCAATCCAGATCAGCCGCCGTTTTGGCGCTTCGCTGGCAACGAGCGCTTCCGCTTCCACGAGGACAACCTGCGCCAGGTCCAGGCGCTGGAGTGGGACTTCATATCGGGGAGCCACGGGAACATCGGGTCGCGGGTCGACGTCGATTTCCAGTTCGCATTCATCGCCGACCTGAAGGCCGCGGTCGGTAAGGCCATGAAGGAGCATCCGTTCACCGAGTTCGTGGATCCGTCCGCGAAGGCGCACACCGAGTTCCTCGCCAACTTCTTCAATCGAATCGCGACCGAAGCTACCGCCACGCTCCGTCCGAAGTACGGGCGCATGTATGGCTTCGAGGAAGCGACGCTGCCGAACGCCGGAATGGTTGCGTGGACGATGTTCGAATACCGGTAAGCGATCGGAGGACGACATGCTCCTGAAGGACAAGGTCGCGCTCGTGACCGGCGGAGGCGCGGGAATCGGCCGAGCGATCGCAAAAGCGTACGGCGCACGGGGCGCCAAGGTGATGGTCACGGATCTGAACGGCGACAACGCGGCGAAAGTCGCGCGGGAGATCGTCGCGAGCGGCGGTACAGCGGCGAGCGCACGTCTCGACGTCACCGATCGCGAGCAGCAGGTAGCCATCGTGACTCAGGTCGAGAAGCAGTTCGGAAGACTCGACATCGCCGCGAATAATGCCGGTATCACGATTCCTGCGGCGCGCGTCGGCGAGCTTGCGTACGAGCAATGGGCGAAGGTGTTGCACGTCGATCTCGACGGCGTCTTCTACGGCGTGAAGGCTCAGCTTCCGGCCATGCTGCGGTCAGGCGGTGGCACGATCATCACGATCTCGTCGATTGCGGGAAAGCGCGGATTGTGGGGGATGGCGCCGTA
>DATMZL010000668.1:0-7639 GCA_035607075.1 Polyangia bacterium | reverse complement strand
GCTGACCGGGGACGATGACACCGCTCGCGCGGGCATCCGTCCAGCGCTCACCCGGCGACACGACGTGCGCGTTCGGCAGGTTCTTGACGCTGGTCAGAACGTGGGCACCGGCGGTTTCCTGGAAGTAGCTCATGGTGGTGTGGTTCTCCTTGTGGTCTTCCGTCGGGCCTCTAGGAGGCGTTCTCCGGTTTCTTGCCGAACAGGCCGCGCGCGACGCCGCCGCGCTGGGTCACCGACGGCTGCGTGCTGCTGCCCCCGGAATCGCCGCCGAGCCCACCGGCGGCCGAGCTTGCGATCTCCTCGGCCGAGAACTCGTCGGCACCGGCCGAAGATGCAGGCGGGTCGGCGAGCTGGTCGTCGGTGGTCGGGGAGCCGTCCTTTTTGGCGTCCCGTTTGACACCGGCCATCTCCTCGACCTCTTTGAGCCGCTCGTCCCAAGCCTTCTCCTCCATCTTGCCCGCGTCGCGGCGGAGGTTCGACTTGGTGGACTCGCCGAGTTTCTCGACGAAGCCGGCACCGAGCTTGCCGAATCGCTCGTTGGCGAGATCGGCCTCGGCCTTCTCGTCTTTGAGCGTTTTCAGCTCGTCTTTCGCGGCTTTGGCGTCGTCTTCGGCGGTTTTCTTCGCCGCCTCCTCGGCCTCCAGTTTGCGCTCGGCCTCCGCTTTGGCGGACTCGGCCGTGCTGGCACGCTCTTCGGCCGCGGCGAGCGCCTCTTTGGTCGGACGCTGCTGAAGCTCGGCGTACTCGCGGGAGTCGATCTCGATCTCGGCCATTGAAGTGTGTCTCCTTACCTTTTTTGGCTTGCGTCCACTTGGGCGCCCCATTTCGCGGTGAGCCTTTTCGTGTGACTCCGCGATCTCATCCTGTGCAACCTCCAGGTGAGCTTTGGGGTTCGCCCCCTCCTTACCGAGCGACCCGAAGAGGAGGCCGGTGCCGGTGAAGACGACGTTCCCTAATATACGAGCGGCATGTCCACCACCTTCCTTGAGATGCGCACACCAGTTCGCGCGCTCGGCGCCGCCCGGTAGCTTGTGGAAGGTCTGGCCGCACTCGGCGCAGTCGTACTGTGGCGCCATGCACTCCATCGACTGCATCAGCGTCCCCGCCGCGTAGTTGGCGTCGATCTCTTCGGCGACCTCCGGGAAACGGTGTGCCCACACGGCCAGCGTGTTATCTAGCCGCGATCGTGGGACTTGATCCGCGTCGGGCGTGAGAAGTCGCGTGTCGGCTATCACACCTACCGCCGAGCGCACGTCATGCATCAGCGTCACCGGCATGAACATCGGCGTCAGTGACTTCATCGCGATCTCGCCGGCGGTCCACACCTGCCCGTTTTTGTTGGGCGTGTCGGCCTCGACGTACTGGCCGCGGAGCCACTTGATGTGTTCGTTCGGCGCCGAGCGGCGCAGTTCGGCGGCGAAGGCGAACTCCTCGACCTCCGTGTCGTTGGGGCTGAACGGGGAGATCGGCGAGATGATGTAGACGCGGTCGCCGCGCTCGAAGACGGTGGGTTTGGTGGCGACGGGCATCCGGTCCTCCTAATCTACGAATCGACGGGGTCGGGCTCTGGGTCAGCTTCCGGTCGCGGCGTCGTCAGCAGCGGCGGGATGTCGTACCCCCACGACATGGCTGCGTTCTCGGCCATCTCGGCGGTGAAGGTCGGCTGGCGGAAGTGGAACGCCTTCGCGACCACGGCGCCGCCGCGGAGCGTCCCCACCAGCATGGAAAGTCCCTCTGCGAGCCGGACCGCGCGGTGCTCGGCCGTCTCGCCGTAGGCGTGGTTCACGGGGATGAACATGCTCGTGCCGACCAGCGTGGGCTCGTCGTAGGTGTACGCCGCGGCCTCGGCGGAGGTCACCCGGCCGATCGAGTGGTCGGGATACTCTTCGAGGATCGCCGCTGCGGTGGCGCCGAGCCGCACCATCGCTTCGACCTCCGGGTCCTCCTCATACCAGGCTTTGATCTCTTCGGCGCCGGCCCGGCCGACCACTTTCCGTTCACGGCCGGATTCTTTGCCGCCGCCGCCTTTCGGCCGACCGCCTTCGTTGTCGGCTGGCGCGCCACCCGCCTGCTGGCCGGGAAGGTCCGGCGAGTTGTGCGGCACCGAGCCGGGGATGAGCGTTTCGTCGTCACCGTTCGCCAGCTCGCGCCCGCGCTGGGCCAGCTCGGCGTCGTAGTCGAAGCCCGCGGCCTGCACCGCCGACTTGCGCGAGATGTCGCCGCGATCGCGCAGCTTGAGCACCGTTTCGCTCCAATACTGCAAGCCCTGGAGCAGGATTTTCGGGAACCAGAGCGTCGCCGGCCCCTTGAGGTACTGCGAGTTGCGGGTGGCCGTTTCCTTGTAGACGGTGCGCTGCACATGTCGCGCGAGGGTCGCTCGATCCCACGACATGACGCGCGCGAAGATTTCCATCTCCGCCTGCATTCCCTCGGTGGTCGAGTTCTCCGTCGAGTGCTCGGCGACGCGCATCATCGCCATGACCATCTTGCGCCCGATCAGGCGACGCTTCGAGGCGTTGAGCAGCTCGTCGAGTTTCGGCGTGATGATTTCGAAGCTGAGCCGGTGATCCCCGACGATCAGGCCGACCTTCGACGCGCGCCGCACCACTTCCCGCAGGTTGGCGATCTCGTTGCCTTTGGCGGGCCGCTGGTCCGAGCCCTTCTTGGCGACGACGATGAAGTTCGAGCCACCCTGGAGGAGCGCGAAATCGAGGATGTTCAACAGCCGCTTGGCCTCCAGTAGCGGGAAGTTGCGGGTCAGCATCGGCCGCGGGTCTTTCCACTGGCCCTTCGGCATCGTCACCCGTTTCACGACCTTCGGATTCAGCACGTAGAGCGTTCCGCCGGTCGAGTAGAGGCTCGGTTCTTCGAGCGTGAATGGGTCGATCGTGATCGGCCGGACGAAGAGGTTGGCCGAGACGCGGTCTTCGAGCCCCATCTGGTGTTTCCGCGCGGGCGTCGTCGTCGGCGAGAAATACTCCTCCAGCCAGCGCCGCAGCCGTTCGTTCTCCGGCACGTAGGCCAGCGTCCCGGTGCCGAAGGTGTCGTTGCCGAGGACGCGGATGTTCTCGGCGGCGAGGACCCCGACCTGCGGGACCGCGACCGAGGCCGATTTCGGCCGCGAGCTTTCGCCGAGTTCGTAGTCGAGGGTTTCGCGGGTGAAGAGCGTCGCCGTCGTGCACTGCGCCGAGATGAGCCACTCCCGGTACATGTCGGCGAGCACCCGCTGGATGTCCATCGACTCGTTGATCGCGCAGAACAGCTCCTGCGTGCGCTCGTCGGGGTGCTGGGCCTCCAGCCCTTCGGAGAAGGCGGTGGCGATCATCTCGCCGATGACCGCCCCAACATCGTCGTCGCGCTCCGCCAGCCAGCGCGCGAGCTTGATCTCTTCGTGCACCCCGACCGGCTGACGGAACTCGGCGCGGTTCATCAGGCTGCCGCCCTGGTCGGTGTACATCTGGATCGGCATGTCGGGCCGCAGGTTGTATGCCGAGAACTCCTCGACGTAGGTGCGCGCCGCGTCCTCGATCAGCGAATCGTCGAGCCCGGTGCGGTTGTCGATGATGAGCCCGTGCGGATTGTCGCCGTCGAGAACGCCTCGATCGACACCGTCAGGAAGTACCAAGCCGTCCTCGTGGATGTGCACGCTCCTAATCTACGAGCGCCGCGCCCTTAACCACACGATTCGTACGGTTAATCCGTCCGCGGAAGAGCTTAGGTTCGATCGATCCCGCCCACGCGGGCTAGGAAGCCGCCGCGCGCCGCCGCAACTTGCGATGACGGCGATGCGCGGCTTCCGCCTGCGTCAGAGGACTCGCCGCGCCAGCCCGATCACGAGCAGCACGAGAATGATCACGATGATGATCCAGATGATGGTCATGGCGCCTACGTACCCGAAAGCTCGGCGCCTATGCTGTCATCGAGGACCTCCCAGACGCCGTGGTGGAGGAAGCCGTGGAAGCAGCGCGGCTCCTGGCCCTCCGTCCACTGCGTCCGGATCGAGGGCTCGACGTGGACGACGCCCTCGGCGTCCTCGGTGATCTCCCAGCGCGGCTCGCGCTCGGCCGCGGGGCCGTTGATCCGGTTCCACCTGTGCGACGGGAAGCCCGGCATCGAGAACCACATCGAGACGATCTGGCCGTCGGAGTTGTAGCCCAGCGTGTAGTCGCCGGGCAGCATCAGGTCGTCCATCTCGGCGACGCGGCGCCCCTGGCGCTTGACGCTCACCCGACCAGCTCGCCGTTGGTAACGAACCCGTGCCAGTGCCGCGGCGTCCCGGCGCACGAGTCGATCGATCCTGCGCCGGCCTGACAGGTCGAACGGCCCTCCACCGGCTGCTTGTTGATCGTCAGGTTGGGGACCTCGCCGTGCACGCACCAGCAGTCGTGATCCTCTCCCTTGCGGGTGCAGTTGGTCGCCTCCATGCCGGGAAGGAACTCCTGACCGCTCGGCAGCTTGACCATCAGGACCGTGTCCGTGCCGTTGATCCCGGCCCACTGCGAGTGCATCCACCAGGCGGTCCAGATCGCGCCCGGCGGCAACTCGTTCTGCGGCCACCGTTGGCCGACCATCGGACCATCGGTGGCAACGTAGAGCTGGTGCTGGTTGAGCTGCCAGTGGTCCTCCTGCCTGAACTCGTAGCCGCAGGTGCAGTGGGTCGGCCAGGGCGTCTCGCCGTCGTAGCTAGCCGGGTCGAGCGCGGCGAGACTGCGGAAGCCGTCCTCTGGGTCAGGCTCCGACCAGGCGACGGGGAACGTGCCCGGCAGCCTGACGCTGACGCTGTGGTAGCCGCCCTCGCATGTCCAGCCGTCGCTGGTGCGCGCGTATCGGCGCAGCTCGCGCACCGCCTCCTCGGAGGGCTCGACCGAGAAGCAGGGGATGCCCATGCAGGTCGCCTATTCGGCGCCGATGGGGCCGAGGTTGACCCCAAGCTCGCGTTCGCGCTTTTTGATCAGGCGCACCGCGGCGCCTTCGTTGTCGCCCTGGTGCGCGCGCTTGCGGGCCTTTTTCAGATCGGTGACGTTGCGGATCGGGAAGCTGCCGTCGGGAAGCGCCTTCCCTTCCTTCGCGAGCTTCATCCGCTCTGCCTGGTTGAGGTCCGCGGCTTCTTTCGCCGCGACCTCCGAAGGACCGTGGGCCGCCGCCCCGAAGAGCCGGCTGACCGGGAGCTTCGTGTCGGGCCGAGGGGCCGACGTGTCAGGTGAGAAGCCGGAGTTGCGGACTAGGCCGGATGCGAGGTTCTTGCCCACGTTCCGTAATATACGAACGGCGCAGGGAGCCGGTGTTCGCCCGTCCCCGCGCCGTTCCACGTGAAACGGTACCCGATCGAAGCCATCGTATGGGGTCCGTACTTTTGATTCTAGTGCGGAAATTCGGCACTATATTCGGAATGTGAATATTGCCCACGGCGTGGACTAAATTCACGATCCTTGATTCATAGTTCGTGAACTATGAACCCGTCATCATGGTGTAGGCCCGGCTGCACGCGGCGTCGTCCTTTTCGAGGCGCCGGACCTGGTTGCCGATCTGGCGCAGGAGCTTCTGGCAGCGGCGGCGGCTGTGGAAGAGGGTGGGCTCGGCCTGGCGCTTGGCTTCGTCGATCTCGACCTGACTCTTCGGCTTGCCGTGGAGGTACACCTCCCAGCCGGTCAGCTTGAGCCATTCCTCGTCGATCAGCTCATATGCATCCTCAAGCGTGATACGTGCCTCTTCTAGCACGTCACGTGCAACAGCCGTTTCGAGTAAGTAACCTTCGAGTGCGTCGATCTTCGCGCGCGGCTGCACATCCTGCTCAAACCGTGGAAATCTCAATGCGGCGACGGTATGTATCGACTCCTGGATTTCGCGGTAGGCGTCCTCAGCCGGCAAGGTCGAGCACCTCTTCCTGGGCGCCGTCGCCCAGCTCGGCCTCGATCACTTCGGCGCGCTCTGCCATCGCCGCGGCGCGGAAGGAATCGAGGATATGGAAGGCGTTGGGCTTGCGGCCCCGCCGTTCGCCGACCGCTTTCACCCGCTGGTGCGTCTCACCCATCATGTCGCCCGCGATCTCCGGGTTGAAGGGAAGCAACAGGCGCCCGGTGTCGATCCAGTCGCGCACATAGCGGGTGCTGGCCTCGATCATCGGCATCGTCGTGATCCATCGCTTTTCACCCGTGAGCGGGTCCACATCCTCCTTCACCGCCGAGCCGAACTGGTCACGCATCTGGCCCTTCGTATCCTCGGTGATGAACTCGCGCTCGACGCCGACCGGTACCTGTGCATTGAAGAAGTAGCCACGGCTCACGTCGAGCAGGTGCTGCGGCGCGGCCTCGTCATCCTCCATCTCCTGGAACATCGGGAAGCCGAGCCCGGTCACGTCCATCCCGAAGCTCTTGAGGTGACCGCCGAGATGGAAGGCCAGCGCGTAGAGCACACTGCGAATCTGCTTCGGACGCAGCCGCCAGAGTTCGTAGCAGCGGATCAGCTTCAACCGTGGCCGGCCCTCCAGTTTCTCGGCCGAAAAGAGTGACACCACAGTCGGGGATTCGGTGAGCCCCACGTCCATGCCGCCGTGCACCGCCTTGAAGGAGAGCGGGAGGTCCAGGATGTCCTTCATCTCCATGCCGAGGTCCTCGATGTCCTCGGCCTGAATCTTCTGCATCTCGAAGTCGTTCTGGTTATAGTCACTCTCACGGTCCTGGTCGATGACTGACATCAGCCGTGACATCACGAAGAACGGTGAGGTCGCAGCGCCGGCCTCCCCGAGGATGTTGCGTCGGTAGTCCGGGGCCGCGCTGCCACCGTACGCAGCGATCGCCGCGTTCTTCTCCTTTTTGTCCCACTTGAGAGTCTGGAGGCGCGTGATCGACACCATCTTGAAGGCGGTATCTGCATCGCCGGTGGGTTTGAGACGTTTGTAGAAACCTGACTCGCGGGCGCCTGAGTGGACGCCGTAGAACCAGTAGGTGAAGTCGGACTCGCCGTGCTGATCGACGTGGTCCTTTTCCACCGTCTCGTGCACCTCCGTCCAGCCTTTCTCGGGATAGTCCTGGGCCTCCTCGATGCGGAGGTCGGGCTCGTGCATCCCCTTGACGCCAGTGCCGGTCAGCCGTGGGATACGGCCGATGATCTTGGTGCCGTCGAGCAGGGCCACGCCGAACGGTTTGTGGGTGAAGCCGGTCTGGCCGCCGCGGGTGTCGAGCAACTCGCGGGTGAGCCTGGTGTCTCGGATGCGCTCCTCGATAGCGTCGGTCAACGGCTGGAGGTGAATCAGCTCCGGCGCGGTGATCAGCATGTCCTCGCCGATGCGCCGGAAGCAGTGCGAGAAGGCCGCGCCCTTGATCGACTCCGTCTTGCCGACGGCGCGGGCGCAGGCATATCCGGCGTAGAGCGCGCTGGTGCGCCAGAGGGGGTACTGGTAGTCCCAGATGCGATAAGCGCCCCCATAGGCGTGGTTGGTCGGGTTGTCCCAGAGCAGCTCGGCGGCGTAGATGGGATCGATCAGCAGGGCGTAGAGCAGCAGGTCCTCTTCGTCGAAGTCGAAGTCCCCTTCGGTGACGAAGTGCTCGAACCCCTCGATGTCGTGGAGGGGCTCGTCGGTATGCCAGCGATCGAATTCTTCCACCGTCAGCCTTTGTCGATCCGCCCCGTCGGCGCCGTT
>DATMZL010001415.1:0-3029 GCA_035607075.1 Polyangia bacterium | reverse complement strand
ACCGACAAGGCGGCGAAGCCCGCTGCGCCGGGCGCCGACAAGGCGGTGGGACCATGAACGCGCGCGCCGGTTCCCTGCTGGTGCTGACGGCCTGCTTCGCGGCATGCGCGACACCGCCCAAGCCGCGCGAGCTGGAAGCGTACGAGCTCCTCCGCTCGGCCAACAACCTGCAAGAAGCCACCAAGCGATCCCCCGACCTGGTCGCGGGCGCCGAGAAGCTGGCCGACCGCTCGCGCGAGGAATGGCAGTCGAACGACATGGAGGAGTCGCGGCGCGACGCCATCATGGCGAACATCAAGCTGAAGACCGCGCTCGCGTTGATGGAGCAGGAGCAGCTGAAGGCCAAGATCCAGACGCTGTCGTCCGAGCAGGCGAAGGCCGAAGAAGAATCCGCCGACCTCTCCGAGAAGCTGGCGAACGAGAGCGAGAAGGTCGCGTTGCTCGAGAAGTACGTCGAGGCGCGCAAGGCCGCCGACGCGGAGAAGCAGCGGCTGTCCGCCCAGATGTCCAGCGAGCAGCAGAAGGCGCAGGCCGAGCACGAACGCCTGGCGTTGCAGCTGGCGAGCGAGCAAAAGATCGCGGCGGCCCAGCTGGCGCTGCGCACGGCCGACACCGTCGACGCCGCGAAGTACGCGAAGGCCGAGTACAGCGCGGCCAGCGACATGCTCGCCAAGGCGAGCGCCGAGCTGAAGCAGAACGACTACCCCGGCGCGCA
Organism: Polyangia bacterium; assembly: GCA_035607075.1. Classification (GTDB taxonomy): domain Bacteria; phylum Myxococcota_A; class Polyangia; order Fen-1088; family Fen-1088; genus JADGRB01. The sequence continues at coordinate 2,314 of DATMZL010001415.1, read as the reverse complement.
GGCGAGCGCCGAGGTGGCCAAGAAGAACGCCGACAAGGCGACCGAGATCGCGAAGCCGCTTTACGAGCAGGCGGAGCAGACCAGCCAGAACAAGGCGCGCGACGAGGCGCTGGCGCGCGACGCCTCCGGCATCAGCGGCACGGACGTGCGCCTCGAGCGGCGCGGTGACCTCCAGCGCCTGGTGATCGCCGTGCCCGAGCTGTTCAGCAAGCGCAAGCCCGACATCTCGGCCGGCAAGGACGGCGTCATCGGCGCCATCGCCGAGCTGATCAAGAAGTACCCGACCTACCCGGTCCAGATCATCGGCTTCACCGACAATCGCGGTAAGCCGTCAGAGTTACTCGCGATTTCGGCAGCCCGCGCGCAGTCTGTCTACTCGGCGCTTGCGTCGAAAGGTGTCGAGACCCGGCGCCTGATGGCGAGCGGTCTGGGCGGCGACGATCCGCGCTTCGACAACAAGACGGCGCCGGGACGCGCCAAGAACAACCGCGTCGAGATCGTCTTCCTGTATCATTGACAATGCTATTCGCTGTAAGTTGAAGCGCGTGCCGCGCTCTCTCTGTTTCATCGCGTGCGCGCTGCTGCTGACGGCAACCGCTTGCGGCGGCAAGAGCGGCTCCAAGCCCGACGGCGGTCCTGACGGCGGCTGCGGCGCCGACGCGGGCGCGCGCCGGTCGAACGGTGAGGCGTGCAGCTGCGCGGGCAACTGCCAGAGCGGCTTCTGCGTCGACGGCGTCTGCTGCAACAGCGCCTGTACGGACACGTGCAAGGCCTGCAACGACCAGAGCGCCCCCGGCATGTGCACGTTCGTTGCGAGCGGCGGCGACCCACGGCCCGGCGCGTGCGCGACCACGGCCGTCACGACCTGCGGCTTCGACGGAAAGTGCGACGGCGTGGGCCACTGCCGCAAGTATCCGGCGGGGACCGTGTGCCGCCCGGGCATGTGTACCGGCCCGGCGGTCGGCAACGGCAGCGTGTGTGACGGCCAGGGGCGGTGTGCCGCGGGCCCGGCCACGGTCTGCGCGCCGTACAACTGCGATCCGACGACGAACAAATGCGCGACCACGTGCAAGTCCAACGCGGACTGCTCGGGTGATGTCCTCTGCGTCAACGGCAGCTGCGGCCTGAAGCCGAACGGCGCGACCTGCGCCAAGGGCGACGAGTGCGGGTCCACGCACTGCACCGACGGCGTTTGCTGCAACGTCGCCTGCGAGGGCGCCTGCGTCAGCTGTAATCAGGACAGCCGCCCGGGAACCTGCTGGCCGATCGACGCCGGAAATCCGGATCCGCACGGCGTCTGCCAGAGCCAGCTGGCCGCGACGTGCGGCACGACCGGCGCGTGTGACGGCATCGGCGGCTGCGCGCTGTACGCGGCCGAGACCGTCTGCGTCCCGCAGTCGTGCAGCGGCGATCGCCTGAACACGGCGGGCACGTGCAACGGCGTGGGCACCTGCCGGACGCCGGGCGTTCAGAACTGCGCACCATACAAGTGCGCGAACAACGGCTGCATCAGCAAGTGCGCCAGCGACGACGACTGCGTCGCGGGCCCTTCGTGCGTGAATGGAAGCTGCGGTCCCAAGGCGCCCGGCCAGCCGTGCACGGTGGCGGCGGACTGCGCCAGCAACTTCTGTTCGGACGGCGTTTGCTGCGCCGAGGCCTGCGGCGGGGCATGCCGGAGCTGCGCGCTCCCGTCGTCGATGGGACGCTGCACGTTCGTCCCGGCAGGCGCGACCGATCCGCGATCGACGTGCGGTGATACCGGCGCGTCGTCCTGCGGGACCGACGGACGTTGTGACGGCGCCGGGGCCTGCCGCAAGTACAAGATGGGCACAGTCTGCGCGGCCGCCCACTGCGACAACAACGTCTTCACGCCCGAGTCGACCTGCAACCCGACAGGCGATTGCGTCGCGCCCAACACGATCACCTGCGTGCCTTACGCCTGCAATGGCAACCAGTGCTACGGCGCTTGCGCGGTGGACGCGAATTGCTCGGCCGGCAACCTGTGCCTCGGGAACTCGTGCGGAAAGAAGCCCAACGGCGCGTTCTGCTCGAACGGCGGAGAGTGCATCTCGACGAACTGCGCGCAGGGCGTCTGCTGCGCCAGCACGTGCAGCAGCTCGTGCCGTTCCTGCGCGCTGTCCGGAACGATGGGGGCCTGCACGAACGTCCCCACCGGCACCCCCGATCCGTCGCAGACCTGCAGCGACAGCGGCAGCGACAGCTGCGGCAGCAACGAAAAGTGCGAGGACGGCGCCTGTCAGAAGTACGCGATGGGGACACAGTGCGCGGCCGCGACCTGCCCCACCGGCACGAC
>DATMZL010001342.1:0-8708 GCA_035607075.1 Polyangia bacterium | reverse complement strand
TGCCGTTCATCTTTCTTTGCCGCCTTCCGCTGCGCTGGCGAGCGTACCTTGGCCTTGCCTCGCAGCGCGAGGGTAGGCGGCGAACCGGCGTGGCGATGATCCACCACTCCCGAGATACAAGGGTTAGGGTGAGGGGTCCGGCGTGGACGCGACCGCTACGCCGTCTTCGCCGCGTCCGTCACGTGCACGCCGTCGACGACCTCTTGCGGCGCCCACGCTGCGGTCGACAGCAGGTCGCCACCGACGACCTCCTTGCCGCCCGGCGCGTCCGCCGATTCTTTGACCGTCGCCGTCGCCACGTGAACCACGACGTTGACGTGGACGTCGGGGTGCACCGACGCGCGCGCGCTCAGCTCGTGCACGAGGTCGTTCGCCAGCACGACGGCCGCATCGCGTTCGGTGGCGGCCGCGCCCGCGTCGCTCGAAAGCACACGCGCGCCCATGATGGCGCTGCCCGTCTGCAGCGGCAGCGTCATCCCCGCCGCGCGCAGGGTCTGCTCGGCCGTCTCGAGGACAGCGAAGGTGTCGTCGATCAGCTCGTCGCTCTCCGGATCGGCGGTCTCACGGATCTTGACCTCGACGAAGATCGCGGCGCTGCGCGCGATCGCCTCGCGCTCGACGGCCTTGATGCCGACGACCCCGCGCAGCGCCTCGATGAACGCCTTGACCGTCTGGAACCGACGCTCCGCGGTCTTCTCCATGCAGCGTAAGACGACGGCGTCCAGCGCGGGCGGCACGGGCGCGACCTGGCTCGGTCGCGGCGGCGGGGCCTCCAGGTGCTGGCGTTCGATCTCGGTCATCGTCTCGGCGCGGAACGGATACTGGCCCGTCAGCAGGTGGAACAGCACCACGCCGAGCGCGTAGATGTCCGTGCGCGCATCGACGCCGTCGCCGCGAATCTGCTCGGGCGCCATCGTGTACGACGTCCCCAGCCGGGTGCCGACGACGGTCAGCCCGCCCTCGCCTGCGTCGGGATGCAACAGCTTCGCGATGCCGAAGTCCAGCAGCTTGACCGTGCGCTTGCCGTCCTGGTTGGCGATGAAGATGTTGCTCGCCTTGAGGTCGCGGTGAACGATGCCGAGGTCGTGCGCCGCCTGCAGAGCCGAGCAGACCGGTTCGAGAATCTCCAGCACCTCGGCAGGCGGGAAACGACCGCGCTCGTTCAGGATCGATCGCAGATCGATTCCCTCGAGCAGTTCCATCACGTAGAAGGGACGCCCGTCCGGCAGATCGTCGAACTCGAAGATGTCGACGATGTTCGGATGCTTGATCATGTTGACGGCGCGCGCTTCCTGCAGGAAGCGCGCGACCATCTGCGGCGACGAAGCGAGCTGCCGGCGCAGCACCTTCACGGCCGCGCGGCGGAGGAGGATGCGATGTTGCGCTTCGTAGACGGTTCCGCCGCCGCCCGACGCCAGCTCCTTCTTCAGGACGTAGGCGCCGCACAGTGTTCCGGGTTTCAGCGCGTCGGCGTCGACAGCGTTCGCCATGGCCGTTCCCGGACCTTGATTCGGTCCGAGCCGCCTGGTTTTTTCGTAGTCGTCAGATTTCGGCAACACGCCTGCTTGTTTTCCCATCACACGATTAGTGACCGCGCCTATCGTGGCATCGGAGGCTTTGTGGCAAAGATTTAGGCCATGATTGACTCGCATTGTCATCTGGATCCCCAGTATTTCGAAGCGGATCGCGCGGAGGTCCTGGCGCGCGCGCGCGCGGCCGGCGTCGAAGCGTTCGTGTGCGTCGGGGTAGGCAGAGGCCTCGAAGCCCCACGCGACGCGGTCGCGCTCGCCGCAGCCGAGCCGGACGTGTACGCAACGGTCGGGGTCCACCCACACGACGTGGCGGCGATGGCCGAGGCCGATTGGCAGGCGCTGGAAGCGCTGGCCCGCGCGCCCCGCGTCGTCGGCATCGGCGAGACCGGGCTCGACTACTATTACGACCACTCGCCGCGCGAGCAGCAGCGGGCGGCGTACGGGCGCTTTATTCTTATGGCGCGCAGGGCGAACCTGGCGGTGGTGTCGCACGTGCGCGACGCGCACGCCGAGGCGGCCGAAATCCTGGGCGGCGAAGACGCCGGTCCGGGCGTCATCCATTGCTTCTCTGGCGGCGTGGCCGAGGCGCGGGCGTACCTGGACCTCGGCCAGCACCTGTCGTTCTCGGGCATCCTGACCTTCAAGAACGCGGGAAATCTGCGGGAGGCTGCCGCGTTCGCGCCGCTCGACCGCATCTTGATCGAGACCGACGCCCCCTACCTGGCGCCGATTCCGCACCGCGGCCGCAAGAACGAACCGGCCTACATCGCCGAGACGCTGGCCGCGCTGGCGGCTGTGCGCGGGCAGCCGGCCGCCGAGGTCGACGCGGCGACCTCGGCCAACACACGGCGGCTGTTTGGCTTGCCGTTGCCCTCGGGATCAGCGGATACTCGATTGCGTTCGTGAGCTCCAGCGCGCCGGTCCGGATTCGACTTCGCTTCGCGTCGTTCGACGCCTTCATCGAGAAGTTCGCGCCCAACGTCACGCGCGGCGGCGTCTTCATCGCCAGCCGGACGCCGCTTCCGATCGGGTCGACGTTCGCGTTCGAGATTCAGCTGGCGGGCGGCGAGGTCGCGCTGGCCGGTGACGGCAAGGTCACCTGGGTCAAGGCGTTCGATCCCGCGGCGCCGACGAAGCCGCACGGTATGGGCGTGCAGTTCCTCCGCCTCGACAACCCGTCGCGCGAGTTGCTCAACAAGATCCTTGCGCGCAAGGCGCCGGCCGGTGCCTCGGGCGCCGTGCGCGTGCCGGCGCCCGCCGCGGTCTCGGCTGCGCATCGCCCGGGCGCCAACGGCACCGCCGTTCATCCGACGGCGACGGCGACGGCGACGGCGACGGCGACGGCGACGGCGAAGGTCGACACCAACGTCGACCTGGCGTCTGAGTTCGGCGTCGACGAGGCCCGCCTGCGGCGCGCGGTCGACCGCAACTGGCTGGGCGCCAAGGCGGCCGGCGAGATCGACGAGCTGGAGAATCTGCTCAAGCCCGAGCCGGTCGAGCCTGTCTCGGTCGCGCAGGCGATCGCCGATCTGCCGCGCCTGCTCTCCGAATCGGGCGGGCGCCGCCGCATGAGCGGCGCGGTCCGGCCCCTCGGCGACAAGCCGGAAGAGCCGCGCTAGGTCTGCGCCTACGACAGCTTCAGGTTCTTCCGGATGCGCGCCGTGGGCTCTTCGCTGTTCGGGACGAACGGCCGGCCGGTGACCAACTCGCAGACCTGGATGTAGCGGCGGGCCGCCTCGACGCGGACGTCGTCGCTCAGCGGCGGCGGGGGGCCGTCGCCCTTGTAGCCCTGGTCGGCGAGCGTACGGCGGACGTACTCCTTGTCGAGCCCGCGCGGCTCCTCGCCCTTCGCGAAGCGCGCGTCGTAGTCATCCGCGTACCAGTAACGCGACGAATCCGGCGTGTGGATCTCGTCGATGAAGCACAGCCTCCCGTCGGGGCCGCGGCCGATCTCGTATTTAGTGTCGACCAGGATGAGGCCACGGCGCGCCGCCTCCTGCTGGCCGAACGCGAACAGCCGCGCGCACATATCGGCGGCCGCGTCGAAGTCCGCCGCGCTGAGCGCGCCCAGCTCGAGGATCTGCGCCCGCGATACGGACTCGTCGTGGAAGCCCTTCTCGGCCTTCGTCGACGGCGTCAGGATCGCCTTGGGCAGGCGCTGGTTCTTCTTCATGCCGTCGGGCAGGTCATGGCCGCAGAACGTCCGCGCGCCCTTCGAGTAAGCCGTCCAGATCGACGTCGACGTCACGCCCGTCAGGTACGACCGCATGACGAACTCGACCGGCAGCAGCTCGCACTCGCGCGCCACCGTCACCGTCGGATCGGGCACGTTGATGACGTGGTTCGGGACGATGTTCGCGGTCGCCTCGAACCAGAACGCGGCCATCTGGTTCAGCACTTGGCCCTTGAACGGGATCGTCCCCAGCACGACGTCGAACGCGCTGATGCGGTCGGTCGCGATGATCGTCCGCTTTCCGTCGCGGGTGTAGCAGTCGCGAACCTTGCCTTCGTACTTCTCACCCAGCTCGGGGAGGTTCGTGCCGCCCAGCGTCTTGTTCAGCTGCGCGCGAATCACGGCTTCGTCGATCGTTTTGCTCATGATGAAGACTCCTCCGCCAGGGCCCTGTCGATGATCGCGCCGGCGTGGCGCAGGTGGTGTTCGAGGTTGAAGGCGCGGTCGATCTCGCCCGCGTCCAGGCGCGCGGCGATGTCCTTGTCGGTGCCCAGCAGGTCGCGGAACTTCCCTTCGCCCGCGACGGCGCGCAGCGCGTTCCGCTGCACAAGCTCGTAGGCCGCCTGGCGCGCCATGCCCTTGCGCACCAGGGTCAGCATCACGGCCTCGCTGAAGTAGAGGCCCTTCGCCTGTTCCAGGTTCTCGCGCATGCGCGCCGCGTTCACGACCAGGCCGTCGACCAGCCCGGCGGCCCGGCGGACCATGAAGTCGGCCAGCCCGGTCGCGTCCGGGCCGATCACACGTTCCACCGACGAGTGCGAGATGTCGCGCTCGTGCCACAGCGCCACGTCTTCCATCGCCGCGTTCGCGTACGAGCGCAACAGGCGCGCGATACCGCACAGGTTCTCGGACAGGATCGGGTTCTTCTTGTGCGGCATCGCCGACGAGCCCTTCTGTCCCTTGCCGAACGCCTCGGTCGCCTCGCCGACCTCGGTTCGCTGCCAGTGGCGGATGGTGACCGCCAGCCGCTCGACGGCCGTGCCCAGCCGCGCCAGGGCGAGGAAGTACGCCGCGTGGCGATCGCGCGCGACAACCTGCGTGGGGACGACCTCGCGCCGCAGCCCCAGCGACGCGAGCGCGGCCTGCTCGACGGCCGGCTCCAGGTTGGCGTAGGTGCCGACGGCGCCCGCGATCTTGCCGACCGCGATCTCGTGGCGCGCCGCGACCAGCGCGGCCTTCGCGCGCCCCAGCTCGGCGTACCAGCCCGCGAACACCAGCCCGGCCGTGATTGGCTCGGCGTGGATGCCGTGCGAGCGCCCGATCGCGACCGTCGCGCGGTGCTCCTCGGCGCGACGGCGGCAGGCGGCGCGCAGAAGGTCGATGCCCGCGAGGATCTGGTCCGCCGCCTCGACAAGCTGGATCGCGAGCGACGCGTCCAGCACGTCCGACGACGTCATGCCCAGATGCAGCCAGCGCGCCGGCTCGCCCGCCAGCTCCTCGACGTGCGACAGGAACGCGATCACGTCATGCCGCGTGCGCTCCTCGTGCTCGAGGATCTTCGCCGGGTCCAGCTTGCCGGCCGCCTTGGCGCGGACGGCCGCCGCCGTCCCGGCCGGCACCGCGCCTGACTTCTCCATCTCGGCGCAGGCGGCCAGCTCGACGCGCAGCCAGGTCTCGTAACGGTGGCTGTCGGACCACAGCTGAAGCAACTCGGGGCGCGTGTACCGGGGAATCATCGGTGCGCGCTCGTTCTAACGAAAACGGGACGGTGGTTCAAGGGAACGTGTGGGGGAGGCCGGGCATCGCCTGGCCGAGCCCGTCGCGGGAGGTACGGAACCCTCTCAGGGTTCCGTCAAGGAAGGAGCAACGTCGATCCGGTGGTCTTGCGCGCCTCGAGATCCCGGTGCGCGGCGGCCGCGTCACGCAGCGCGTAGCTCTGCGCGACGTCGATCTTCACCGCGCCGCCACCGACGACCTCGAACAGGCGCCCCGCCGACGTGGTCAGCTCGTCGCGCGCCGCGATGTACTGGCCGAGCGCGGGGCGGGTCAGGAACAGCGACCCGCGCGCGAGCAGCGCCGGGTCGACGGCCGGCACCGCGCCCGACGCCTGGCCGAACAGCGCCAGGATCCCGCGCGTCGCGAGACAGGCCAGCGACGCGTCGAAGGTCCGCTTGCCGACGCCGTCGAACACCGCGTTCACGCCGGCGCCGCCGGTCAACTCCTTCACGCGCGCGACGATGTCTTCCTTGTCGTAGTCGATGACGGCATCGCAGCCCAGCGCGCGTGCCCGCGCGACCTTTTCGGGCCCGCCCGCCGTTCCAATCACGCGCACGCCCAGCAGCTTCGCCCACTGGCAAGCGATGCTGCCGACGCCGCCCGCCGCCGCGTGGAACAGGATGGTGTCACCGGGCGCGACGCGCGCGCAGCGAATCAGCAGGTACTCCGCCGTCATCCCCTTCAGCATGATCGCCGCGGCGGTCCGATCGTCGATCGTGGCCGGCAGCTTCACCAGGCGGGCCGCCGGCGCCACCCGCACCTCGGCGTACGATCCCTGCAAGCTCGCGTAGGCGACGCGATCGCCGACGGCGACCTCGCTGACGCCCGGCCCGATCGCCTCGACGACGCCCGCCGCCTCCTGCCCGGGCACGAACGGCAGCTGGGGCGATTTGTAGATGCCGCGCCGGAAGTAGACGTCGATGAAGTTCACGCCGATCGCCGTCTGGCGCACGCGCGCTTCGCCGGGTCCGGGAACGGGTTCGGGGACATCCTCGAAGCGCAGCACCTCGGGTCCGCCAAGTTCGCTGACGACGATCGCCTTTGGCATGGCAGGACTATAGTGTCCGGTATCTGGCCGGGCCAGCCGAAATGCTATCATTGATAGCATGGCGCAACTGATCGTCCGGAACATCGATAAGGCCATCGTGAAAGCCTTACGTTCACGCGCCGCGCGCCATGGCAGGTCCGCGGAGGCCGAGCACCGCGAAATCCTGAGAGATGCGCTGACAAGAGGCGCCCCTGGGGACCTCAAGCAGCACCTCCTCTCCATGCCCGGAGTCGGTCACGATAGAGACTTTCGGTTCAAACGAGGCCGCGCACGCCGGATCGAGCTGTGAGCTTCCTCCTCGATACGAACGTCGTTTCGGAGCTGAGGAAAGGACGCCGTTCCAACACCGGTGTATCGCGCTGGTTTTCGTCCGTAGACGAACGCGACTTGCAGCTATCCGTCCTGGTCGTCGGAGAGCTACGACAGGGCGTCGAGCGCATCCGGAGGCGCGACGCGACCGCCGCGCAGCGTCTCGACCGATGGCTCGTCGCCCTCGTCGAAGGGTTCAGCGACCGTATCCTCCCGATTGACGCCCGGGTTGCGGACATCTGGGGAGTCCTCAACGTCCCCGATCCGCTTCCGGCAGTGGATGGGTTACTCGCGGCGACCGCCATTGCCCACGATCTGACCTTCGTTACCCGCAACGAACGCCACGTTGCGCGGACGGGCGTACGTCTCATAAACCCGTTCGATTGACGGCGATGCGAGGCTACGTCAGGCCGAGCAGCGTCCTCAAGCGGCGCGCGACGCGATCGCCCTCGCGCGAGCGCCGCGGCGCGACGAACACGGTGTCGTCGCCGGCGATCGTGCCGAGCACATCGTCCAGGTGGGCCTCGTCCAGCGCCCGCGCCACCGTCGACGCGGCGCTGGCCTTGGTGCGCACGACGACCAGCGTATCGCTGTGGTCGACGCCGTCGACGAGGCGGCGCACGGGTTCGAGCGGCAGCGCGCCGCCGTCGCCGTCGACGAGGTAGCGCGGCCCGTCGGCCCCGGCGGCGCGCTGGGCGCCGATCACGGCCATGTCGCGCGACAGCGTCGCCTGCGACGCCCTGAAGCCGCGCGCACGCAGGCGGCGGCGCAGCTCCGCCTGGCTGTTCACGGCCCCGCCGCGGCCATCGCCGCCGGCCGACGACGTGAGAATCTCGCGGATGGCGTCGCGCCGGGCCTCGCGCGGCGATTGCGTCCGGGCCGCCATGTCAGGTCACCAGCGTCCCGACGCCGCGGTCGGTGAACAGCTCGGCGACCACACTGTGCGCCTGACGGCCGTCGACGACATGAACGGCGCGAACGCCGCTCGCCAGCGCGTGCAGCACCGCCTGCACCTTCACCAGCATGCCGCCCTTGATTGTCGAACCGAGGCGGGCCTCCAGGTCGGCCGCGCGGATCTCGGAGATCAGGGTGCCGTCGTCCTCCAGGATGCCGGCGACGTCGGTCAGGAAGATCAGGCGCTCGGCGCCGCAGGCCGCCGCGATCTCACCGGCGGCGACGTCGGCGTTGATGTTGTAGCTGGAGCCGTCCTTGCCGAACCCGACCGGCGAGATGACCGGCGTGTAGCCCTTCTCCAGGAACATGTCGAGCAGGCCGGCGTTGACCGATTCGATCTCGCCGACGAACCCGAGATCGGGCTTGCCCGGCGGCGTCGCCAGCTTGTGCGCGGTCAGGAGACGCCCGTCCTTGCCCGACAGGCCGATCGCGTTGCCGCCCAGGCTGTTGATGAGGCCGACGATCTCCGTGTTGATCCGGCCGGTCAGCACCATCTCCACGACCTGGACCTCCTCGGCGCCGGTGATGCGCTGGCCGTCGGCGAACTCCGACTTGCGCCCCATCTTCTCGAGCGTCTTGGTGATCTCCGGCCCGCCACCGTGGACGATCACCGGCCGCAGCCCCGCCGATTGCAGCAGCACGACCTCCTCCGCGAAGCTCTTCTTCAGCTCCGGATCGACCATCGCCGCGCCGCCGTACTTGATGACCGCCCGTTTGCCGCCGAACTTGCGGATGTAGCTGAGCGCCTCGACGACCAGCGGCCGGTTCGTGCCGATGGGCGGGCGCTTGGCCGGCTCGGCCGCGGGACCGCTGTAGTACTCGGCGTTGATCTTCACGTAGTCGAACGTCAGGTCGCAGCCGAGCGCGCGCGCCGATTCCTTGCCGAGGCCGAGATCGAGCCGCACCGCGATCTCCG
>DATMZL010000454.1:0-6118 GCA_035607075.1 Polyangia bacterium | reverse complement strand
AGCGAGCCTTGCGGGGGGCGTGAGGGTGAGGACGTCGCGGGTGGGGGAAGGCCGAGGTGTTCGAAGGCGCGGCGGGTGACCTGGCGTCCGCGCGGTGTGCGGATCAGGAAGCCTTCCTGGATCAGGTACGGCTCGTACACGAACTCCAGCGTGTCGCGATCCTCGGCCAGCGACGCGGCCAGCGATTCGATGCCGACCGGACCGCCGTCGAAGCGCTTGATGATCGTGTTCAGGATCTTGCGGTCGCCGGCGTCCAGGCCGACGGCGTCGACCTCCAGCCGTTGCAGCGCGAACTCCGCGCCCTCGCGCGTGATGCGGCCGTCGCCGCGCACCTCGGCGAAGTCGCGGATGCGGCGCAGCAGGCGGTTTGCGACGCGCGGCGTGCCGCGCGCGCGCCGGCCCAGCTCCTCGGCGCCCGCGTCCTCGATGGCGATGCCGAGCAGCCGCGCCGACCGTTTCACGATAGCGGTCAGCTCCTCGGGTGAATAGAACTCGAACGTCTCGCGGATGCCGAAGCGGTCGAGCAGGGGCGATCCGAGCTGTCCGGTGCGCGTCGTCGCGCCCACCAGTGTGAACCGTTCGATCGGCAGGTTGATCGCCCGCGCGCCCGCGCCCGTCCCGGTCAGCAGCTCGATGCGGAAGTCCTCCATCGCCGGGTAAAGGCTCTCCTCGATGACGGGCTGCAGGCGGTGGATCTCGTCGATGAACAGCACGTCGCCCCGCCCCAGCGACGTCAACAACCCCGCCAGATCGCCTTTGCGCTCCAGCGCCGGCCCCGACGTCACGCGCACCTCGGTCCCCATCTCGCGCGCCAGCAGGTACGCGAGCGTCGTCTTGCCGAGACCGGGCGGGCCCGACAGCAACACGTGGTCCAGCGCGTCGCCCCGCTTGCGCGCGGCCTGGACGTAGACCGCCATGTTCTCGGCGATCTTCCGCTGCCCGACGAACTCGGCGAAGCTGCGCGGGCGCAACGCCGCGTCCTCGTCGCGTTCGGTCCCGGTGCCCGCCGCCTCGGGCGAGACCGCGCGCGCCGGCTCCTGCTCCTGTTCCAGATCCTGCTCGTCGTCGTGTTTCTTGCGGGCCATCGTCCAGAGCGTATCCCAGAAATAGCTGCACACCCGCGCTTCGCGCGGGAGCAGCTAGCCCCTCCGCAGCGCGGCCAGCGCGCTGCGCACGTTCTCGTCGAACGGCTTCGTCTCGTCCAGCTTCTCGAGCAGCGGATCGATCTCCGCCGGCTTGTACCCGAGCAACACCAGCGCACCGTACACCTCGCCCAGCGGCCCGACAGGCGCCGCGCTGGTGGGCGCCGCACCGGCCGCCGGCGTCTTGCCCTTCGCGGTCTTCGCGCCCACGCCGGCGCCCACCGTCAGGATCTTCTCGCGCAGCTCCAGCGCGAGGCGCTCCGCGATCTTGCCTCCCACCCCTTTGACCTGGCGCAGGCGCGCGACGTCGCCCGTCGCGATCGCGCGCACCAGCTCCTCGGTCTCGATGCCCGCCAGGATCGCGAGCGCGACGCGCGGCCCGACGCCCTGCACGCTGAGCAGCGTCTGGAACAGGTTCTTCTCGGACGTCGTCGAGAACCCGTAGAGACGCAGCGGCTCGTCGGTCACGAAGTGCGCGTGGATGTGCAGACGCACCTGCCCGGATCCGGGCAGCGCCGCCTTGGTCGCCGCGCTCGGGAGTACGTGGTAGCCGACGCCGCCGACCTCGACGATGATCGCGTCGCCGTCGTCGCCGATGATGTCGCCGCGCAAAAACGCGATCATGCGCGCCGCCTCGAACCGCGCGGCGCCCGCCGCGCGTGACAGATCGCGATCGCCAGCGCGTCGGCCGCGTCGGGGTCGGGCGTTCGCCGCATCGCCAGCAGCGCGCGCACCAGGTACCCGATCTGCTGCTTCGTCGCGCGCCCGTGGCCGACGACGGTTTGCTTCACGGTCGCGGGCGGGTATCCCGTGACGGCGATCCCGTGCTCGGCAGCGACGAAGATGGCCACGCCCCGCGCCTCGCCCAGCGCCAGCGCCGACTGAACGTTGGCGCCGTGGAACGCCTCCTCCATCGCGACGGCGTCGGGCCGCAGCTCCGTCATCAGATCGCGCAGGCCGCGCCCGATCTCCGCGAGGCGCGCCGATCGTGCCTGCCGCGCCGGCGCCGAGATCACGCCGCACTCTACGTATGCCACTTTCGCGGCATTCGTCCCCGCACACTCGATGACGCCGTAACCGAGACGCAGCGTGCCGGGATCGATGCCCAATATGCGCAAGGTTTCGCCGTTCGTCAGCCGATGCTCTCGAGGACGCTCTCGTCGACGTCCATGTTCGAGTACACGTTCTGAACGTCGTCGTTGTCTTCCAGCGCGTTCACCAGCTTGACCGCGCCCACCGCGTCCTTCCCGGTCAGATGCACGGTGTTCTGCGGAACCATCGTCACCTCGGCGTGCGCCGGCTCCGGCAGCCCCGCCTTCTTGAGGCCGTCGCGGATGCGCTCGAACTCCTTCGGCTCCGTCACGACGACCAGCGACTCGCCTTCCGTCCGGATGTCGTCGGCGCCCAGCTCGATCGCCTGGTCGGTCAGCTTCTCCTCGTCGACGGACGCCTTGTCGAACACCACCAGCCCCTGCTTCTTGAACATCCAACCGACCGAACCCGACGCGCCCAGGTTGCCGCCGTGGTGGGTGATGACGCTGCGGATCTCGCTGGCGGTACGGTTGCGGTTGTCCGTCATGATCTCCACAAGCACGGCGGTGCCGCCCGGGCCGAACACCTCGTAGCTGAACTCCTCGTAGGTGATCCCCTCGAGGTCGCCTGTGCCCTTCTTGATCGCCCGATCGATCGTGTCGTTGGGCATGTTCACGGTGCGGGCCTTGTCGACGGCGGCGCGCAGGCGCGGGTTGCCGTTGATGTCGCCGCCGCCCAGCCGGGCCGAGATCGTCAGCTCCTTGATGACCTTGGTCCACAGCTTCGACTTCTTTGAGTCAGAAGCTTCCTTCTTGTGCTTTATCTTGGACCACCGGTTATGGCCGGACATGGTCGGTATTTTCTATCACAGTCAGGGCGGGCCGGCCGATATGCTGCGCGGCCATGAAGCTCGCCGAGGCCCTGCTCCTGCGCGCCGACCTGCAGAAGAAGATCGCCTCGCTCCGCGAGCGCATCGTCGCCAACGCCGTCGTGCAACAGGGCGACAAGCCGCACGAGGATCCCGCCGTCCTCATGAAGGAGGCGTTCGGCGTGCAGGAACAGCTGGAGAACCTTGTCGTCCAGGTCAACGCGACGAACCTGCGCACGAAGCTCCCCGACGGACGCACGATGACCGCCGCCATCGCGCGGCGCGACACGCTTGTGCAGCAGCACGCGTTGCTGACCGCGGCGATCGCCGGCTCGCGCAAGGAGCCCGACCGTTACGGCGTCCGCGAGATCAAGTGGGTCGCCGTTTTGAAGGTTGCCAGCGTGCAGAAACAGGCCGATGACCTGGCGAAGAAACTTCGCGAGCTGAACGGCACCATTCAGCAAACCAACTGGAAGGCGGAGCTCATCGATTGAAGGAGGACCTTCGGGCGAGTGTGGGGGCCCCGGCGGCGGGCCGGGGGGCCGTAAACTTCTGGAGCCGCACGACGCGCGACGGGCAGCGCGAAAGAGTCACAAATTCGCCCTGTACCACGCACGTTGCACCCATTCAGCGCGCATCTTTCAACACCGTCACACTGACGAAGGTCCTCCTCCAGTCGATGAGCAGCTACGGCGGCCCGGCGCCCGGCGTCGCCGCCAGCGGCGTGCGGTTCCAGGCGTCCGGCCGATCGCACGCGGTCTGGACCAGTCGGTGCACCCCCTTGCCGGACCAACTGCTCGCCGACACGCTGACCCAGCCGCCGTAGCTGGAAACCACCGTGTCGCCGCTCAGCAGGCGCACGATCTCGCCGCCGTTCGCCAGGCCGTCGGCGCCGATGCGCGAATCGACACGCACGAGCAGCGTGCCGGCGCGCGGCGCGGGATCCTGCCCCTGGGCGGCGTCGTAGCCCGACGGGACGACCAGCGCATAGCCGTCGGGCGCCAGCGTCTCGGCCGGCAGGTCGTCGCCACCCTTGGAATCCTCCAGCCGCAGCCCCGCGAGTGACACCGGGTCGGGGCCCAGGTTGCGCAGCTCGACGTACTCCTGCGCCGGCTCGGGACCCGCCGCGTTGGCGAGCACCTCGGTGATCGCGATCGGCGGTACCGGCGGTGGCGTCTCGAACGCGAGCGGCGACGACGCGGCGACGTTGCCCGCGCGATCGGTCGCGGTCACGGCGATCGTCGCCGCGCTCTCGGGCGGAAGCGACGTCAGCGCCAGCGCGACGTCGAAGCGCGTCTGGCCGACGCCGGCGGGGCTCGTCGTCTCGATGCCGTTGGCCTGCAGGACGACAGTCGCGGTCGCCGGCTCGTCGGTCGAGAAGCTGACCGTCAGGCAGGGCCCGGCCGCCGCGATCGACAGATCGGCGATCGCGGGCGGCGTCTCGTCCGCCTCGGCGGCGGCCTCGAAGATGCCGACGACACCGCCCTCGAGCGCCGCACCGCCAGCATCGGTCGTGCCCGTACCGATCACGATCCGGCAGGGGACGGCGGGCGGCAGGCGTCCTGCCAGGGCGACGCGGTAGCAGGCGCCGCTGTCGCACGGCTCCTCGGCGGGTGGCATCGCGGCGATCGGTCCGCCGTCGCCGTCGCAGACGCGCAGGCCCTCCACGCCCCAGGTCACGGAAGCCGAAAACTTCACGACCACCGCGGCCAGGTTCAACGGCACGTCGATCGCGCCGGCCACCGGGTCGACCAGCGTCGCGCCCGCCGCGCTGGCGCCGCCGCCGGGCCCGTCGCCGCCCGTCGGAATGTTCGTGAGATCCGTTTCGGGCACGCACGCGAAAACGGGCGCGCTCGCCAGCACCAGAAGACATCTCAAAAATAGCCACACCCCCTCGCTTCGCTCGGGAGTGGCTAGTCGTCCCAGCCGCTTCGACATCGACATCGGCGGCGTTGTCGGCCGCCCGCTGCGCCGGTTGCGTGGTAAAAGCACGCGCGCATGACGGACGGGGTGCTTCCCGATCTCGTTCTGGCGTCCGCGTCGCCGCGACGGCGCGAGCTGCTGGAACAGCTGGGCCTGCTGTTGCAGGTCACGCCCGCCAACGTCGACGAGACGCCGCTGCCCGGCGAGCGTCCGGCAGAGTACGTGCGGCGCGTGGCGGCCGCGAAGTGCGACGCCGTCGCCGCGACGCGCGCGATCGACCTGCCGATCGTCGCCGCCGACACGATTGTCATCGTCGATGACCAGATCCTGGGCCAGCCGCGCGACGAGGCCGACGCGCGCCGGATGCTGCTCGCGCTCGCGGGACGGCGCCACGACGTGACGACCGCGTACCGCATCAGCTTTGGCGGCCGCACCCTGGACCGCGCGGTCACGACCACTGTGTCGTTCCGGTCGCTGCAACCAGCCGAGGTCGACGCCTACGTGGCGTCGGGCGAATGGAAAGGCAAGGCCGGCGGCTACGCCGTTCAGGGGCGCGCGGGCGCGTTCGTGACCGAGCTGCGCGGCTCGCACACGAACGTCATCGGCCTGCCGCTCGCCGAGGTGCTTGCCGACCTGCAGGCGTTGCAGGCGCTGCCCGGTTACCCGCCGGCCGGCTTCGGCGTGCGGGCGCGGCCGTGACGCGCGCCGAACAGATCACCGCGAACCTCGCGGAGGTTCGGGCGCGCATCGCCGCGGCCGCACGCGCCGCCGGCCGGGCGCCCGAGTCGGTCAAGCTGCTCGCCGTCAGCAAGAAAATGTCGGCCGACGACGTACGCGCCGGCATCGCCGCGGGCCAGCGCGCCTTCGGCGAGAACTACGCCCAGGAGCTGCGCGACAAGAGCGCGCTGCTGGCTGCCGAGCCTGCGCCGCCCGAATGGCACTTCATCGGACCGCTGCAGGCGAACAAGGTGAAGTACGTCGCCGGCAAGGTCGCGCTGCTGCATTCGGTCGGCTCACCGGCCCTGCTCGACGCCGTCGAGGCACGCGGTAAGGCCCAGAGTTGCCTCGTGCAGGTCAACGTCGCCGGCGAGGCCAGCAAGAGCGGCGTCGCCCCGGCCGATCTCCCCGCCCTGCTCGACCGTTTCGCGCCGTG
>DATMZL010000733.1:0-3856 GCA_035607075.1 Polyangia bacterium | reverse complement strand
CCATCGCCGCGCGAGTGCCGCGACCAGCGCGAGACCACGTGCGCGAACGGGATGCCGATGTCCGGATGCAGCAGTCCGTAGAGCGCGAGACACAAGCGCGAGCGCAGCACGCCGCGCAGCATGCGATAGCCGAGGTCGCCGCCGGCCAGGCCGTCGCCGTGGTGCACCCACAGCTTCCGCCCCTGCGCCTCCACCGCGACGCCGCCCTCCACGGTGCGGATGCCGAGCGAGTCGCGAAAGAACGTGCCCAGCCAGAAGTCGTGGTTGCCGTTCAGGTACGCGATGTCCACGCCCGCCTCGCGCAGGCGCGCGAGTGCCGCGAGCGTGGGGAAGTGGCGGCGCGGGATCGCGGTGCGGTACTCGAACCAGAAGTCGAACAGGTCGCCGACGATGTAGAGCGACGACGCGCGCCCGGGCAGCGAGTTCAGGAAGTCGTGAAGCCGTGCGGTCCGCGCGCCCTCCTGGGCGGCCGGGTCCACGCCGAGGTGCGCGTCGGACACGAAGAACACGGATGTCGCATGCATGACATGCGAGCATAGTCGGTTGCCGCCGTGCGCCGCCAACGCGGTGCGGTCCGCAGCGGGGATCGGTTTCCCCGCGCCGGTGTGCGCCGCGCGGGCGCATTGCAACTTTCCCGTGGACGTTCGTATCGAATGGGTAGACGAGCGGCGGGGCAGCGTGTCTTGACCCTCATCTGACAGCAAGGGTCTTCCGTAGGACCTCCGCCGCCGGATAAACTCATCGGTGCTCGTTTCCGCCCCCAAACCTGCCGATGAAGTCACCCAGGAGCACCACCAAGGAGCCTCCCAGATGAACGGCAATCGGGTCACCTCCCCTCGCAGCTACTACCTCGGCGCCGCGGCCCTGATCGCCGCGGGACTCGTGCTCGGCATCGGCCTGAGCGCGGGACTCGACCTGCCGCGCATCTCGCGCGCTGCAGGCTCCGACGTGCAGCTCGCCGCGGTCTCGAACTCGGCGCCGATCCCCGACAGTCCGTTCGTCCCGGTCGTGGACCGCGCGCTGCCCGCGGTCGTGTTCATCGACGTCACGAAGAAGGTGGGCGGTGACGGCGGCGACGGTTCGGATGAGTTCATGCGCCGTTTCTTCGGCCAGCCCATGCCGCGCCAGCAGCGCGTGCCCAGCTCGGGCTCGGGCTTCATCATCGACGACCAGGGCCGCATCCTCACCAACAACCACGTCGTGCGCGACGCCGAGAGCATCAAGGTGACGCTGAACGACGGACGCACGTTCAAGGCGACCACGGTCGGCACCGACCCCGCGACCGACGTCGCGGTGATCAAGATCGAGGGCTCGAAGCTGCCGGTGCTGCCGCTCGGCGACTCGGACAAGCTCCGGATCGGCGACTGGGCGATCGCCATCGGCAACCCGCTCGGCGACCTGCGCGGCTCGGTCACGGTGGGCATCATCAGCGCCCAGGGCCGGAGCAACCTCAACATCTTCGGCGGCACGCCCGACTACCAGGACTTCATCCAGACCGACGCCAGCATCAACTTCGGCAACTCGGGCGGCCCGCTGTGCAACATCCGCGGCGAGGCGATCGGCATCAACACCGCGATCAACACCAGTGGCCAGGGCATCGGCTTCGCCATCCCCATCAACCTCGCGAAGCACGTCGCCGAGCAGCTCGTGGCGCATGGCACGGTCAAGCGCGCGATGATGGGCGTGACGCTCGCGAACATGACGCCGGAGATCGCGGAGGGCTTCGGCCTCGGCGACCAGCAGGGCGTCATCATCCAGAGCATCATGGAAAAATCGCCCGCCGAGAAGGCCGGCCTGAGGCGCAACGACGTCATCGTCGACCTGGACGGAGTGCCGGTCACCGACCGCGACAAGTTCCGGCTGAAGATCGCCGATACGCCGGCCGGGACCAGGGTCAAGCTCGGCTACCTTCGCGAGGGGAAGCGCCTCACCGCCGACGTCGTGCTCACCGACCGCGACGACGCGCTCGCGAACAACGCGCCCAAGGTCCAGGACAGCGCGGACGCCGACGACATCGGCATGAGCGTGCGCGACATGACCTCGATCGAGCGCGCGGAGCTCAAGATCGACTCCGGCGTGCGCGTGACCGACGTCGCCGACGGCAGCGAGGCCGAGGACAAGGACATCCAGCCCGGTGACGTGATCGAAGAAGTGAACCGGATGCCGGTGAAGAACGCCGCGGACTTCAAGGCCCAGGTGGCCAAGGTGCGCAAGGCCGGCAAGCCGCTGGTGATGATCATCAACCGCAACCAGAGCACGCGGTTCGAGACTTTGAAGCTGGACAAGTAACACCCCGGGGCGGTACAAGGGGTAGGACTCGGGCGGGAGGCGGCGAGGAGTCGCCTCCCGTCACGCCATGGACGGCAGAGGGGGACAGGGAGCATGTCGCACTGGCGTCGATCGTTCGCCGCGATCCCGATCGCGGCCCTCGCGTTGGCAATGGCCATGTCGGCGACGGCCCTGGCTCCCGGCGGCGCGCGCGCGCAGACGCCGGCCGAGCCCACCGGCCCCGTGCAACTGACCGGCATGCGCACCTGGGTATCCCCGGCGGGGACGCGCCTGGTGCTCGAGTTCAGCGCCGAGGTGGTCCCCGTGGCGCCCGATTCCGGCGCCGGGCCGCAGCTCGTGGTCGCGGTGCCCGTGCCCGGCATCACCGCGGCGGCCGGGGTGCCCGCATCGCTGGCGGTGAACGACAGCGCGGTGACGAGCGTGCAGGCCATCTACGACGCCTCCGGCGTGCGCTTCTGGGTGAAACTCGCCCCCGGCGCCACGTTCAAGGTGGTCACCGTGCCGCCGGGCGACGACCAGCGCTTCCGCATCGTCGTCGAGGTGTCGCGTCCCGGCGCCCAGGCGGCCGAGGATCGCCGTCTCGCCTCGATCGCCGCGGCGAAGAAGAAGAACCGCACCCGGCTCGTGGTGATCGACGCCGGCCACGGCGGCGAGGACATGGGCGCACGCGGCTACGGCGCCGCGGAGAAGAACGTCACGCTGTCGATCGCCCGCCAGCTCGCCGACGCCCTAAACGGCATCCCGGGCGTGAAGTCGATGCTCACGCGCGACCGCGACTTCTTCATCCCGCTCCACGAGCGCTACAAGATCGCGGAGAAGGCGCACGCGGACATGTTCATCAGCATCCACTGCAACTCGTCCAGGCGCCGCGGGCACGGCAGCGGCACCGAGGTCTACTTCCTGTCGCTGAAGGGCGCGTCGGACCAGGCGGACAAGGACCTCGCCGACATCGAGAACGCGGCCGACCTGGTGGGCGGCGTGGCGCCGCAGGCCGAGGACGACATGGTGAACGTGCTCTACGAGGTGCGGCGGAGCTCGATGCTGGAGCGCTCGCAGCTGCTCGCGGAGACGCTCCTGGACCACATGGCGGCGGATCGCCGGGTGGACGCGCGGGGTATCAAGCAGGCGGGCTTCGCGGTGCTGAAGAGCGTGGAGTTCCCGAGCGTGCTGGTGGAGACGGCGTTCATCAACAATCCGCAGGAAGTGAAGCTGCTCAAGGACGCGGGCTTCCAGCAGCGCATGGCGCAGCAGCTCGCGACGGGCGTGAAAGCCTACTTCGCGAAAGCAGGGGTGACGCTGTCGCCCGATTCCGACGACTCGGCAGGTTCCGGCTCGCGCTAGTTCTTGCTCTGGGCGGCCGCTCGGCCGCTCGTTGGGGCGGTGTCAGGCCCGAGCGGCGGAGGTTGCTGGCGGGAGTGGGGCGGGGTCGAGGTCGAGACCCAGGCCGCGGTGGAGGAGACGGACCGCGCGGTCCGCGTCTTCTTCGGCGACGACAAAGGACAAGTTCACGCGCGACGCCCCCTGCGAGATCATCTCCACCGGGATCGCCACACCCCCCAGCAGCGTG
>DATMZL010000718.1:0-2725 GCA_035607075.1 Polyangia bacterium | reverse complement strand
CGATTCCCGGTCGGGTCACACACGCAACGCAGCGAACGATGCTGAAAGCTAGGTTGCTGGCCTTGGTTGCTCTTCACCGGGACAGGGACCATGTCGCCCCCGGGAAGGGACCGCCGCCGCCAGTGGAGCCGTCGGGCAGCTCGATCTCGTTGACCACCCGCACCCCCATGTCGTCGAGATAGACGATCTCGAAGCCGACCTGTTGGTCAACTTGGTCCCACACGATCATGTGCAGCTCGTACCAACCGGGCGTCCCGCAGCCGCTCCGGCAGTCGTCCGTGTAGAACGGCAGCGCGATCGAGTCGGTCCCGAAGAACACCATGCTGCCATTCCGCGAGCCCTCGAGGTCGATGGAGGCCGGCGCGGGGGCGTGCACAGAAAAACCACAGGTCAGCGCGATGGGCGAGAGCGTGTTCGCGGCGAGAGACACCGGAGCCATGGATGCCACGCCCTGGTCCGTGCAGGTCCCCTCCACGTCTTCAAACACGGCGACGGCTCGGTCCGTCATCTCGCCCTGGAGCTTTGTGAGCCGTCCGTCTGGGGAGCAGATGAGCCAGAACGGGAACCACGTGCCGTTCTCCACGCCGAGACCGCTGTATGTGATGCTGTTGGCGGGCCACGAGAGCCGACTGTAGATGAACGCCTGGAATGGTCCTCGCCCGGCGTAGCTGACGGTTCCCTGGTTGCTCTCGATCGACACCGTCGTTCCCGTCGCGCCGGCCCGGGTGGCGGCGTTGATCGGCGCGAACCACGGCACGGCCGGCGCGTAGGTCAGGGCAGGGACGGAAACCGCCACGTTCGAGTACACGTCGGGACAGAGCGGTGGTGGCTGGGACTGGCAGGCCCACATCCCGATCGTGGAGGCGGTGACGACCAGCAATCGCCACGGGCGACCGAAGGACCTGGAGCGATCGCGGCTCATCGCTCCCCGCCCCGCGATGTCTGAAACGGCACGACCACGCCGGCCCACAGATCAAAGGGCGGCAAAGGCGGCCCAAAAGCGATTCCGGACGACTCAATCGCCACGTCCACGCCGGCCTCGATTGTGACGCGCGGGCCGATTCCCGCTTTCAGACCAAGGGTCACCCACTGCTGGTAGTTCTTGAGCAGGGGCTCGGTCAAAAGGAGCACATTGGGCGCGCCTCTCGCGACCTCGTAGTGATACTCGACGAATGCTCCGAACCTCGGCAGCGTCTGCGGCTGGAACGCCCCTGCCAGCCCCAGTGCGTAACGAATCCGGTCGGTCCCGGCCGCGTGCTCGAACATGAACACCTCGATGGCCGATTCCGAGAGTCTCGTCATATCGAGCTGCTTCTGCCCGTTATCGAAGTAGTAGCCGATGCTGGCGTGGGCGCGCAGGGACGAGCGCTGCGCTGACCACAAGCGCGCCGATCCGAGGACGTCGAGCCAACCCGAGATCGCTTCCGGCAGAGCAGACCCGCTGAGCGGCACGCGCGCTCCCAGTTCGCCCCCGATTGCGAAGATGTGATTCCGCCAGGCGACCGCCTTCGCGCCGAGAAAGAGGTGCGGCACGAAGGCGGTTTGAACGATGCTCGGCGCGTCGGGGACGGGCTGGTCGTCGCGATTGTACGAAAAGGACAGCGACGCGAACAGTTCCGCGCGCCGACCAAAGTCCGCCGCCGCCGCGAGGCGCGTGATGACGCGGGTATCGACGTCATTCAAGACGAGCAGATTGGTCGACCGAGTGAACTCTCCGAAGAGAGCGAGACGAACCGTCCCAGAATCAACGTCGCCGACGGTCGACATGCGATAGAGACCGGTGGAGCCGGTCTCCGAAGGCGTCGCATCGACAACGACGGCCGCGCGCGCGATTCCCCCGGAGACGCCCGTGAGCGCCAAAGCCAGAAGAGGAGGCAGACAAATCGTGGCCCGCATCGCGCTGCGATCTCGTGCTCGACCCTCGCCACGATACTGCGGTTCGACGGTCGAAACTGTGTTCCGATCGACCGGTGGCGGTCACCGCCGGCCAACGCCTCGCAGGGTATGGACCTTTCCTACGCTAGCAATGGCGCCATCAAGTTGCCTGAGTGCGACCTGGGCGCGCTTCAGATCGCCGTTCGCCAGCGCGTTTCCAGCAACCAGAGCCAGACGCCGCGCAGCCGCCATCGCGGATCGGGTCGCGTCGAGGGCCTCGTTACATTCGTTACATCCAAACATCACCGCGGGCCGCTCCAGAGCGTCCGCCTCCGTCGGAGCGGCCGCCACCGAGCGGCGTTTGGTGACGTTTGGACCCCCTTCGATTCCCGGTCGGGTCACACAAGCAAGTCCGCGGTCGGAGGCGCGGTATGATGGCGCCGGCGGAGGTGTGCATGGCGCGCTGGTTCGTCGTCCGCTTGCTCGGGCTGCTCGTGCTGCTGGCGGCGCCGTCGGCGCGGGCGGGTGGCAAGGGCGATCCGCCGGCGCCTTCGCCCGTGCAGAGCCGGGCCGAGCAGTTGCGTGCCGAGTGGCGGGAGGCCGGGCTCGCGGCCGCACCGGAGATGATCGCGACGCTGTGCAGCCGCAACGAATCGCTGATCAAGGTGGCCGGAGATGAGCTGGCGCGCCACGGTCCTGCGGCGATGCTGCAGTTGATCCGCGCCGCGGCCCCGTCCCGCTGCTTTGTGGAGGGCGTGATGGCGAACATCATGTGCGCCGGCGTCATCGTCGAAGATGGCGAGCAGGGAGAGCGTCTGTGGGAGGAGGCGGTCGCGGCGCTGATTGCGAT
>DATMZL010000473.1:0-8360 GCA_035607075.1 Polyangia bacterium | reverse complement strand
CGCTCAATGTTAGCGCTGTGATGACGTTGATTAGTAAGCGTATGTTGCTGGGCGTGTTGGTCGCTGTCACCTGCGTTCTTTCTTTGCCGAAGTACGTGGTCGCGGTGAACGCCGCCATCGGGCTGGCCGTGAACGTCGCGGACAGGCCGACCGTCTTCCAGGCGTTGAAGTCGGGGTCATCGTTCCAGCCGTTGACCAGGCTGGCCTGCAACGACAGCTGGTCGTTGACCTTGAAGTTGGCGCGTGCACCCGTGTGGAGCAGCGGGATGTTGAAGAACAGGAACGACCGCGAGTACAGCCAGTTCTTGTTGGCGGGAACGACCTCGGCACCGGCCGTCGTGTAGAACTTGCCGAAGTCGAGGGTCAACTGCGGGAGCACCGTGATGGTGCCGTAGGCCTGCAGGATGATGAAGTTGCCCTGGGCAGTGGGCGAGTTGTTGACCGAGTTGATGATCGCGCCGGTCGTGCCGTAACCCATGTCGAGCTGGAACGCCACCGGATCCATCGCCGCGTTCACCGTCAGCGCCGCAAGGCTCAGCGACGCGGAGTTGGTCGCGACGTCGAACTGGCGGACGTTGGGCGTCGTGGGCGTGTTCAGCGCGCCGACGAGGGTATTGGGGGCGCTGCCCTTGTTGAACAGGTACATGTAGTACGTGTCGACCAAGCCACCCCAGGTGATCTTCGGGCCGGCCGCGGGGGCCGCGGGCGCCATCGGAGCCGCAACGGCGACGGCGGGCGGCGACGGCGGAGGAGCCTCGGGCGGCGGAGCAACGACCACGGGAGGCGGCGGCGGTGGCGCAGCCTCGGGCGGCGGCGCGGGCGGCGGCGTCTGCGCAAAAGCGCGCAGTGGCGTGACGACAGCAATCGCGAGGATGCATGCACGAAGTCGCATCAGGGTACCCCCTCAGAGTTGTTTTTCGGTTCTTGCCCTACTTGTTTCCAACTTCGGGGGCGACCGTATCTGCGTCACGGTCGTGCTGCAAGATCCTTGTTACAGGCTGGCGTGAGATTTAGCGCGCGCGAAACCGTCCGGAAATGCGCACGAAACGTCGTGGAGAACGGGACGTAAAAACGAAAAGGAATCAAACGCGAAGGCGACGCCCGCTCGGATCGAGTCCCGCCATCATCCGCAACAACGCCTCCGGATCGGCCTCTTCGCGCGCGAGCGCGCCGACCATGCGTCCGTCACGGAGCACGAGGATGCGCGTCGACAACGCGACCAGCTCCGGCAGCTCGCTCGAGATCAGAAGTATCCCGGTTCCCTCCGCCGCGAGCCGGCCGATGAGCGCGTGGATCTCGGCCTTCGCGCCGACGTCGACACCGCGGGTCGGCTCGTCGAGGATCAACACGCGGCAGCGCGCCGCGAGCCACTTCGCGAGCACCAGCTTCTGCTGGTTCCCGCCCGACAGACCGGCCGTCACTGCGTCGAGATCGGGTGCGCGCACGCGCAGGCGCGCGAACGCGTCCGCCGCTAGTGCGTCTTCGGCGCCGGCGCGCAACCAGCCCGCGAGCGCCAGCGAGCGCAGCGTCGGCAGGGTCACGTTCTCGAGCGCGCGCATGCTCAGCACCAGGCCGTGGCGTTTGCGATCCTCGGGGACGAAGCCGACGCCGGCGCGCATCGCTTCGGCAGGCGAACGAAGGCCGAGCGGGATGCCCGCGACCTCGACGCGCCCGCGCGCCTCCTTGTCGAGGCCGAAGATCGCGTGCGCGATGTCGCTGCGCCCCGCGCCGACCAGGCCCGCGATGCCGACGACCTCGCCCGCGTGGACCGAGAAGCTGATGTCCGCGAAGCGGCGCGGGCTGGACAGGTCGGCGACGCGCAGCACCTCGCCGCCCCCGCCCTTCGCCGTCTCGTCGACGGGCAGGTACTCGTCGAGTCGCCGTCCGATCATGAGCTGCACCAGCGCCGCCTCGTCGATCGTCTCGACCGACCGGGTCGCGACGTGGCGGCCGTCGCGCAGCACCGTGATGGTGTCGCAGAGACGGAAGATCTCCTGCATCCGGTGCGACACGAAGACGCAGGTCACGTCGCGCGCGCGCAGCCGATCGAGCAGCGTGTAGAAGTGCTCGGTCTCGTGCTGCGACAAGCTGCTTGTCGGCTCGTCGAAGATGATCACGCGCGCGCCGCTGCCTACCGCAGCCGCGATCTGGACCATCTGCTGCTCGGCGACCGTCAGATCGCCGACAAGGCGCCGCACGTCCAGGCGCGCGTCGATCGCGGCCAGCATCGCGGCGGCGCGCTTCTCCATCTCGCCGCGCTGGACGAACACGCCGCGCACGGGCAGGTCGCCCAGGCACAGGTTCTCGGCGACGGACAGGTTCTCGCAGAACGCCAGCTCCTGGTGGACCATGCCGATGCCCGCCGCCAGCGCGTCGCGCGGATCCTCGAAGTGAACCACGCGGCCGTCGACGGCGATCTCACCGGCGTCCGGCTGCTCGATCCCGGCGAGCAGCTTGGCGAGCGTGCTCTTGCCGGCGCCGTTCTCGCCGCACAGCGCGTGGCACGACCCACGGCGCACGTCGAAGCTGACGTCCTCGAGGGCGCGCGCCCCCGGAAACCGCTTGCTGACGTGGCGAAAGCTGACGAGCGGCCTGGACTCGTCCAAGCGACCTCCTAGATGAAGTGAAGCGAAGCGAAGCTATTTGAGCTTGAGGTATTCCTCGGGAACGTCGGCGAAGCCCCACTGCCGGAGCTGGCGCGCCCACGTCCCGAGAGATTCGCTGGTGACGCGAACCGGATCCATCGACACGACCTCGGGGACGTCCTTCTTGTAGAAGAGCTTGTCGACGATCTTCGTGACGCCGACGTTGCCCCACAGATAGGACGACTGCGCGAGCAGGACCGGCGCCAATCCTTTTTCGACATACGGCAGCTCGGTCGGCAACGCGTCGACGGCGACCAGCTTCACCTTCTTCGGATCGAGATCGGTGAGCAGCGTCTTCGTGAACAGCGCCCAGCCGCCGACCATCGCCCAACCCTTGATGTCGGGATACGCGTTGTTGACGCGGATGACCTCGGCGGCGGCGTCCTGCGGCGTCTCCGCGTGATAGAAGGTCCCGATGATCTGGATGCCGTGGTGCTTCGCGGCCTCCGCCTTCACGCCCTCGACGCGCCGTCGCAGGTTGGGCGCGTTCTGGTTGCCGGCGAGGATCGCGACCCTACCCTTGCTGCCCAGCAGCTTGGCGAGCTCTTCCATCACGTCCTCGCCCAGCTGGCGATCGTCGACGCCGTAGTACGAGAAGCGCTTCGACTGGGCGGCGTCGCTGTCGAACGTCATGACCGGCACGCCGCGCTCGACCGCGTCGTTGATCGCGCCGGTCACCTTGCCCGCGTCGGAGCACGATATCAGCACGGCGTTCGCGCCTTCGTTGACGGCCTGGGCGATGCGCTGCGCCTGGATCTGACCGTCTTCCTGGGGCGGCGTCAGCCAGACCAGCTCGATCGGAACGCCGGTGCGCTCCGACAGGTCTTTAGCCGCGGTCTCGGCGCCCCGCCGCGCTGAAAGAAAGACCGGGTTGGTGGAGCTCTTCGCGATCATCGCGATCTTGATCGGCTTCCCGCCCGCTGTCGGTGCCGCCGCGCCGGCCGTACCCTCGCCGGTCGCCGTCGGCGCCGTCTTCGGCTTGGGGCAGCCCGCCGTCACGAACGCCGCCAGCAACACCGCGCACCCCGCCGTCCTCACGCTCACGCTACTCCTCCCCCTGCGCCAACCGGCGCGCTGCAAACCGAGCGCTCGCCTGGTCGAGCACCACCGCGATCACGATGGCACAGCCGATGATGATCCACTCGTAGTTCTGATCCAGGTGCAGCGTCCGGATGGATTGTCGGATGAGGACAATGAGCACCGCTCCCAGCATCGCGTTGATCGCGCTCCCGCGACCACCGCTCAAACGAGCTCCGCCGACGACCGCGGAGGCAATCACGTATAACTCATATCCGGTCGCGTCTCCACAAGAGACCGAGCCGTAGAAGCCCGAGCCGAGGAACGCGGACAGCCCGGCGGTCAGCCCAGCCAGCACGTAGACGCCGATCTGGATGCGCCCCAGCCGCAGACCGGAGAAGCGGCTCGCCTCCGCGTTGCCGCCCAGCGCGAACACATGCCGGCCCATGACGGTGCGCTGCAGATACACAGATCCCAGGACGCTGACGACCAGCATGAAGAGCATCGGCACCGGGTAGAGCGCCGCGCCCAAGCCCAGCGGCGACTTGGCGAAGCGTGTCAGCGACTCGGGCAGCAGGATGCTCTCGGCCTTGCTGGTCACGAAGGCGATGCCGCGCAGGATCCACATCGTTCCCAGCGTGATGATGAACGGATGCACGCGCAGCCCGACCACCATCGCGCCGTTGAGCGCCCCGGCGGCGACGCCGACCGCGACGCAGACGACGAACGCCAGCAGCACGGCGCCCACGCCGCCGTTGGGGGCGCCCACCCGCAAGATGAGCCCCATCGCGACGCCCGCCAGCGCGTACACCGACCCGACCGACAGATCGATGCCGCCCGAGATGATGACGAGGGTGGCGCCCACCGCCATGATCGCGACGAAGCTGGCGTCGGTCGCGGTCTGGATCAGCGTGTGCGAGTTGAGGAAGTTGTTGACCGTCGCGCCCGTCGCCTGGTCGACGTGCGAGCCCGCCAGCACCGACAGCGCGATGAGCAGGACGACGATGACGCCGCAGAGCCCGAACTGTTGCGAGCGCAGCAGCTTGCGGACGAGCGGCGGCAGTCGGCTCGCGCGTGCTGCCTCGGCCGGGGTCATGCGTGAATCTATCGCGTGGGGAGCCGTCGAGCGTCGCTCGACGATCCCCATCGTGGGGGGGGTGGGACCCTTTGAGGGTCCCTTGTCGATAATCGTCATTCCGCGGGGAGAATTTTCTGCCGCGCCTGGCCGAGACCGTCGATGCCGTATTCGACGACGTCGCCTGCGCGGAGATAGAGCGGTGGTTTGTGCCCCAACCCCACCCCCGCGGGTGTCCCCGTGCTGATGACGTCGCCCGGAAGCAGCGTCATGAACTGCGACACGTAGCTCACCAGCGTCGGAACGTCGAAGATCATGTCGGCGGTGGTCCCGTTCTGCTTGGTCTCGCCGTTGACCTTCAGCCACAGGCGGGCCGCCGCGAAGCCGGGCAGCTCGTCGGGGGTGGATACGAACGGGCCGAGCGGCGCGAAGCCGTCGGCGCTCTTGCCCTTCGTCCACTGCCCGTGCCGTTCCAGCTGGAAGCCGCGCTCCGAGTAGTCGTTGTGCAGGACGAAGCCGGCGACGTGCTTCATCGCGTCCTCGACAGCGACGTACTTGGCGCGCGCGCCGATCACCAGCGCCAGCTCGACCTCCCAGTCGGTCTTCTCGCCGCCGATGGGCAGGCGCAGATCGTCCTCGGGCCCCGCCAGCGCGCTGGTCGCCTTGATGAACACGATCGGCTCGCCCGGCAGCGCGGCGCCGCTTTCGCGCGCGTGGTCGCGGTAGTTGAGGCCGATGCACACCAGCTTCGACGGCCGCGCCACCGCCGACGCCAGCCGCGTGCCGGCGGGCACCCGCGGCGCCTTGCCCGCGTCGCTCGCGATCCAGCGGCCGAGGCGCGCCATCCCGTCGGCCCCCTGCGCGAAGAAGCCTTCGTTCCAGTCGGCGCCGAACCCCGACGCGTCGACGCGCGTGCCGTCGGGCATTAGCACGCCCGGCCGTTCCTCGCCCGCCGCACCGAAGCGAAACAGCTTCACGTTGGGACTCCTTCGTCGATGACGACCAGCAGGTCGCCGGCCTCGACGCTCTCGCCGGCGCCCGCGACGATCTCCCGCACGTGGCCGTCGATGGGCGCCTTGATGACGGTCTCCAGCTTCATCGCCTCGGTGACCAGCAGCTTCTGCCCGGCCTTCACGTGCTCGCCGACCTTGGTGACCAGGTCGATCACGCGTCCCGGCATCGGGGCGCCGATCTCGCCCGGCTTGTCGGTGGTGGCGCGGCGCCGCTTCGGGCCCGACACCTTCGCCGCGTCGTCCGCCACGCGCATCTGGCGCGACTGGCCGTTGATCTCGAACGTCAGCACGCGCGCGCCGTCGGGCTCGATATCGCCGATCGACAGCAGCTTCACGATCAGCGTCTTGCCCGGCTCGATGTCGATCCAGGCCTCCTCGCCGACGCGCAGGCCGTAGAAGAAGGTGGGCGTCGGCAGGACCGACGTGTCGCCGTGCAGCGCGCGGTGCTCCATGTACTCGCGCATCACCTTCGGGTAGAGCGCATACGAAATGACGTCGCGCCGCGCGACCTCCACCCCCGCCAGCGACTCCATCTCCTTCTTCGCCTTCGCCCAGTCGTAGGGCGGCATGCTGGCGCCCGGGCGCCCCTCGATGATGGAGGCGCCCTTGAGGATCTTCGTGCGCAGCGGCTCGGGGAAGCCGCCCGGCGGCTGGCCCAGCGACCCGCGCATGTAGTCGATGACGGACTCGGGGAAGGTCAGCTCGTGGGCGCGCTCGGTCACCGCGCGCGCGTCCAGCGCCTGCTTGACCATCCAGATCGCCATGTCGCCCACGACCTTCGACGACGGCGTTACCTTGGGGATGTCGCCGAACAGACGGTTGACGTCGGCGTAGGCGCGCTTGACCGCGTCCCAGCCGTCGCCCACACCCAGCGCCTCGGCCTGCGCGCGCAGGTTCGAGTACTGGCCGCCCGGGATCTCGTGCTCGTAGACGTCGGCGGCGGGCGCCATCAGCCCCGACTCGAAGGGCGCGTAGTACGACCGCACCGGCTCCCAGTAGGTCGACAGCTTCTCGAAGTTGTCGGCGTCGATGCCCGGATCGCGCGGCGACCCCGCGAGCGCGAATGCCAGCGACGACAGCGACGGCTGCGACGTCATCCCCGCCATGCTGCTGACGGCCCCGTCGATCACGTCGACGCCCGCCTCGATCGCGGCCATGTACGCCGCGATGCTGTTGCCGGCCGTGTCGTGCATATGCAGGTGCAGCGGCACGTCGACAGCGTCCTTCAGCGCCTTCACGAGCATCGTCGCCGCGCGCGGCTTCAGCAGCCCGGCCATGTCCTTGATCGCCAGCAGATGCGTACCGCGGCGGACGATGTCCTTGGCCAGGTCGACGTAGTACTTGAGGTCGTACTTCTTGCGCCGCGGATCGGAGACGTCGCCGGTGTAGCAGATCGAGGTCTCGACGATGCGCCCGGTCCTCTGCGCCGCCTCGATCGCGACGGTCATGTTGTCGACGTCGTTGAGCGCGTCGAAGATCCGGAACACGTCCATGCCGGCGGTGGCGGCCTCTTGGATGAAGGCCTCGACGACGTCGTCGGGATAGTTGGTGTAGCCGACCGCGTTCGCGCCACGCACCAGCATCTGGAACATGATGTTGGGCACCAGCTTGCGCAGTTCCTCCAGGCGCAGCCACGGATCCTCCGACAGGAAGCGATAGGCGACGTCGAAGGTCGCGCCGCCCCACATCTCCAGCGAGAAGAAGTCGGCGCACAAGCGCGCGGTCGCGGGCGCGATGCGCGCCAGGTCGAACGTGCGCACGCGCGTCGCCAGCAGCGACTGGTGCGCGTCGCGCCAGGTGGTGTCGGTCAGGTGCACGCGGCGATGCTCCTTGAGCCAGCGCACCAGGCCCTCGGGCCCCTTCTGGTCGAGGATCTGCTTCGTGCCCGGCGGCGGCGGCGCCTTGGCGATGTCGAGCGGCAGGTGCGGGATCGGCGGCTCGGTGTTCAGCACCGTCGTCGGCGGCTTGGGTTTTCCGCGCACGGTGGCGTGGCCGTTGACCACCGTCGCCGCCACGTAACGCAGGATGCGCGTCGCGCGATCGCGGCGCGGCGTGTACTGCGTCAGCGCCGGCGTCTCGTCGACGAACGTGGTGTGCGCCTTGCCGTCGATGAACGTCGGGTGCGCGAGCACGTTCTCGAGGAAGTGGATGTTGGTCTTGACGCCGCGGATGCGGAACTCGCGCAGCGAGCGGATCGCCTTGCGCCGGGCGTAGTTCCACTCCAGCCCCGACGCGGTGATCTTCGCGAGCAGCGAATCGTAGAACGGCGACACGCGCGCGCCGACGTAGCCCGAGCCGTCGTCGAGCCGGATGCCGAGGCCGACCGCGGGGCGATAGACCTGGATCTTGCCCGTGTCGGGCAGGAAGTCGTTGCGCGGATCCTCGGCCGTGATGCGCACCTGGATGGCGACGCCGCGCTGCTGGATGGCCGCCTGGTTGGGGATGTCGATGGGCGGGTCGGAGAGCTTGTAGCCCTGCGCGATGAGGATCTGCGACTGCACGAGATCTCGCCCCGTGATCACCTCGGTGACGGTGTGCTCGACCTGGATGCGCGGGTTGACCTCGATGAAGTAGTGCGAGCCGGCGTCTGGTCCCTCCGTGCCCACGAGG
>DATMZL010001183.1:0-7518 GCA_035607075.1 Polyangia bacterium | reverse complement strand
CTATTTCGAGCAGCGCGGGTGGTGCGCACCGACCTACGCGGCGCAGGCCGCGAAGCAGGTTGGCAGCTGTGACGTCGTGCGTGTCTCGACCGGCAGCTGCGGTGGCCTGCAGGTGTGGACGACGTCGTACGCGGCGCTCGGTGATCCGGTCACCTGCGCTTACGACGGTTCGGGAAGCCTCACCGCCGCGCGCATCTGCACGGACTATCCCAATCCCGCCTGGAATTGCGCCGGCGCGGCGACTTCGCCGAACTGCCTGACCACAGGGACGGTTCCCAATATCCAATCGTGCCCGCTGTCGTCGACATGCGACGCGACCGGCGGACGCGGCGGGAACAGCGTCTGTCCGGCCGCGGCGTGCGACGGGACCGGCCCGATCGGCGGTCGCGGCGGCGCCTAGGTTTTCGCCGGCCGGAGGCGTCCGATGAACGAGCTCGCCATGAAACCAATGGCGAGCAGGACCAGCAGCGATTGCGCCGCGTACTGCTCGTCGACACCGAAGCCTGTCATGCGCGCGACGATCCCCGACGCGAGCGCCAGCGCCAGCGCGATGCCCGCGACGTCGGCGCGGCGCTCGCTGGCGAGGGGCAGCGCCGCGACGAACGCGTAGTAGTAACAGGCGAGCGGCCGGCCGAGCGGGACGAGCAGCAACCCGAGCACGCACGCGGCCCACGCCGGCTGTCCGCGCACAGCGAGCGCGATCGCGCCGACGCCGACCAGCGCCAGCGCGATCCACAGCCAGCGCCGCCGTTCGAGCGTCCCGGCTTGCGCGGCCTCCCAGCGCCCACGCGTGTCGCCGCCCTGGCGGTCGAGCGCGCGTTGCGTCGCCGCTGGATCGAAGGCGACCACCGTTGCCAGGCCCATGCGGTTGGCGGACGGAACGGAGGTGTGCTTGGCGAGGTTGCGCGCGAAGTCCGACCAGCCGGGCCCGCGCCGGACGGCGCTCGCGAGCGGCGCCAGCAGCGCCGCGGCGACCGCGGCGCCGAGCAGCACGCGTGCGATCGCGCGCTCGACCTTCTGCCGCCGAACGACCGACACGGCGGCGGCGAGCAACGCGCCCGCGAGCGCGAACGCCGGAAACACGCGCGACAGCGACGCGTAGGCGAGCAACACGCCGCCGGCGACGGGACGCTCGCGCCGGGAGAGCGCCAGCCCCGCCAGCAGCGCCGCCAGCCAATCCCAGCGCAGGAACGATCCGCCCGTCCACCACAGACGGCCCGGGAAATACGTTCCCCATACGACCGCGACCAGCGCCGCGCGCTCCCAGCCGAACGCCCACACCAGCATCGCGAGCGCCGCGATCATCAGCAGTGGATCGAGCGCGGCGAGGACGCCGAGGCGCGTGACGGTGACCGGTCCAGCGCCGGCGAGCGGATGCGCAAGCAGCAGCCAGACGGGCGACGCGTTGAAGCCGTGATCGCGCGTGACGTTCTGCCAGTCGGCGTCGGGAAACCGCCCACGGAAGAAGGCGACGTCGCCCTTGAAGTCCGACCAGCGCGCAGCGGAGAAGCGCGCCGTGCACCGCTCGGGGTGGGCGACGACGTCCGCGGCGGTCGTCATCCCGTTGGTGCGCAGATCGGTGAGGGCCCGCTGCGCCGCGCGCGGGCCCAGCACCGGATCCTCAGCGTCCGCGACAGCGATGCAGTCGTAGAGCCCGTCGTATCCGAGCTCGTCGATGTACTTCGCGCCCAGGTAGTGATGAAGGCTGTCCCACAGATGGACGTAGATGCCATTGAAGTGAAACGCCCCGAAATTGAAATACGCCAGCACGCCGAGCACGCCCAACGCCGCGAGCGCCTTTTTTCGCCACCGCTCGATCGGCGACGCGGTCGTCGACGCCGCGGTCGTCGCGGCGGCGCGCTTGCGTGCGAGATCCCACGCCACCACCGCCAGCGTCGCGCCGGCGAGCACGAGCTTCGCCGTCGCGCTCGTCGCCTCGTTCCACCAGCCGGCGGTCACGCCGCCATCATATCTTCTGCGCCGCTACGCGGCCTTGCGCCTGCCAAGCTTGCCGGCGCTCAGCTTGCCCGCCAGGTTGCGTCGCAGCTCCGCGACGCCTTTGACGCCTTCTTTCTCGGCGATGAGGAATGCTTCGAGCAACTCCTTGGCCTTGCGCGGCGACCCGTCGTACGCGGCGACCATCCGCTTCAGTTCCCGCGCCATGTCTTCGAGCATCTCGCGTACGATGACTTCGTGAGGAATCCCGCCTTCACGCGACATGCGCTCGCTGATGCGATCCAGTTGGCGGGCGAGCGCAGGCGAGACGGTGAATGGCTTCTGTTTCATGGCTTGATGCTCCTCGCCAGCGCGTCCTCGGTGGTGCTCGAGCCCTTGAGGATAACCCGAAGAATCTGCACGGCAGGCCCGTCAACGATTGCATAAAGCACCCTGAGGTCGCCGGCCCGTAAGTTCCACCTGGCGGCCGGTAACTGATCGAGAACGTCGTACACGCGGTCGTTTTCGACACGAGCGTGCGCGGGTTGCGTCCGGTGGTGCTATTCTCCGCGCACCTCCGACCATGGAAATCGGGCCCCTGAGAGAACGACTGTCGAAGCTGCAGAGCCGACTGGAAATTCTCCGGGGGCATCTTTGACATCGACGGCAAACGCAAGCGCATAGCCGAGCTGGACGAGCTGACGGCAGCGCCCGACTTCTGGAACGCGGCCGACAAGGCGCAGGCGGTGCTGCGCGATCAGTCGCGGCTAAAGTCGACCGTCGACGGATTCGAGGCGCAACGCAAGGCGGCCGAGGACGCGGGCGTGCTGATCGAGCTGGCCGACGAAGCCAAGGACGAGGCGACCGCCGTCGAGGCGGGGACGACGCTGGCCGGCGCCGAAGAAGCGGTCGGCAAGATGGAGTTCGCGCGCATGCTGTCGGGGCCTTACGACCGGAACGGCGCGCTCGTGAGCATCAACGCCGGCGCCGGCGGCACCGAGTCGCAGGACTGGGCCGAGATGCTGATGCGCATGTTCATCCGCTGGGGCGAGCGGAAGGGCTTCAAGCTGGAGGAGTTGGATCGCCAGCCCGGCGACGAAGCCGGCATCAAGAGCGCGACCATCGGCATGGAAGGGGAGTGGGCGTACGGTTGGCTGCGCGCCGAAGCGGGCGTGCACCGGCTGGTGCGCATCTCGCCTTACGACGCGAACGCGCGCCGGCACACCTCGTTCGCGAGCGTGTTCGTCTACCCGGACATCGACGAGACCATCAAGATCGAGATCGACGAGAAGGACCTGCGCATCGACAAGATGCGATCGGGCGGCGCGGGCGGTCAGCACGTCAACAAGACGGAGTCCGCGGTGCGCGTCACGCACCTGCCGACCGGGATCGCCGTGCACTCGGACGGCGAGCGCTCGCAGCACAAGAACCTGTCGACCGCGATGCGTATCCTCCGCTCGAAGCTGTTCGAGCTGGAGGAGAAGAAGCGCGAAGAGAAGATGGGCAACATCCACGCCCAGAAGAAGGCGATCGAGTGGGGGAGCCAGATCCGGTCGTACGTGCTGGCGCCGTACCGCCTGGTCACCGACCACCGCACGGGGCTCAAGGTCGGCAACGTCGACTCTGTCCTGGACGGCGACCTGGACCAGTTCATGGTCGCCATGCTCCTGGAACTGGCGGGTGACCCGTCCGCCAAGCCCGTTACCAAGCCGGTCGATGATGGTCTGTAGCCCCGTTACCAAATCACCGCGGTGTGAACAACTGTGGATGGTTTCGGAAAACGCGAGTGAAATCGATTTCTTGGAAGGCGGCGTCCTGTTGGCAACCCGTGGAGAAACATGTCGGACGAACGCGAGCTGATCGCCGAGCGCGAGAAGAAGGTTCAGGAAATCCGCGAACTCGGGGCCAATCCGTATGCGAACGGGTTCACGCCCACGCATACCGCGGCGGAGCTGCAGGCGAAGTTTGCGGGCGCTGAACCGCCGCCGCCGAACGAAGACAAGGCCGCTCCGCCCACGCTGATTTCGGACGAGCACTTCAAGGTCGCAGGCCGCATCGCGAGCCACCGCAGCTTCGGCAAGGCGGCGTTCGCCAAGCTGCTCGATCGCACGGGCGAGGTCCAGGTCTGGGTCCGCAAGGATCTGATCGGCGACGCCGCGTTCGAGCTGTGGAAAAAGATGGAGCGCGGCGACTTCATCGGCGTGGTCGGCAGCCCCACGGTCACGAAGCCGAAGAACGGCCCCGGCGAGCTGACCATCGTCGCCGAGAACGTCGTCGTGCTGACCAAGGCGACGCGCCCGCTGCCCGAGAAGTGGCACGGTCTCTCGGACGTCGAGGTCCGCTACCGCCAGCGTTACGTGGACCTGGTCGTCAACCCCGAGGTGCGCGAGGTGTTCCGCAAGCGGTCGGCGCTTGTGGCCGCCGTGCGCCGCTTCCTGGACGCGCGCGGCTTCCTCGAGGTCGAGACGCCGATGATGCACTCCATCCTCGGCGGCGCGGCGGCCAAGCCGTTCTCGACCCACCACAACGCGCTGGACCTGGATCTCTTCATGCGCATCGCGCCCGAGCTGTTCCTGAAGCGGCTCGTCGTCGGCAGCTTCGAGCGCGTCTACGAGATCGGCCGCAACTTTCGCAACGAAGGGCTGTCGCGCCAGCACAACCCCGAGTTCACGATGCTGGAGTTTTATCAGGCGTACGCGACGTACGAGGACCTGATGGCGCTGACCGAGACGCTGTTCCAGGAGCTGGCGCGCGAGCTCGCGGGCGGCGAGGCGCTCACCTATCAGGGGCAGGCGGTCAACCTGGCGTCGCCGTGGCCCCGCATCCCGCTGAAGGACGCGGTCGTCACCGCTTCGCAGCAGGGCCTCCTGCCGGCGGGCCTCGAGCGCCCGATGCTGGACGACGGCGCGGCGCTGTCGAAGTGGATCGAATCGAGCGGCGTCGGCGCGCGCAACGACGAGCTGGCCGCGGTCCTGCGCAAGTCGGACCTGCACGGCGAGCGCGTCGGCGCGCTGTTCGACTACGCGGGCGAGAAGACGCTGCCCGCCGACCGGCCCGCGTTCGTCACCGAATATCCCGCCGAGACGTCGCCGCTGTCACGCCGCAACGATCGCGACCCCAGCCGCGTCGACAGGTTCGAGCTGTTCATAGTCGGGCGCGAGCACGCCAACGCCTTCTCCGAGCTGAACGACCCGGCCGACCAGCGTGCCCGCTTCGCGCGCCAGGTCGACGCCAAGGCGCAGGGCCGCGAAGAGACGATGGACTACGACGAGGACTACTGCCGCGCGCTGGAATACGGGCTGCCGCCCACGGCCGGCGAGGGCATCGGCATCGATCGGCTGACCATGCTGCTCGCCGACCAGCCGTCGATCCGCGACGTGATTCTGTTCCCGCTGATGCGCCCGGAGCGCGAGTAGCAGGACGACGACCGTGGCGCGCGGCGCGGGCTTCGAGTGGATGGTGGCGTGGCGGCACCTGCGCGATCCCGACACGAAGACGCACCGCACGCTGTGGACCGGGCTGATCATGATGCTGATCGGCATGCTCGCGCGCGTGTTCGCCACCTACGCGCCCACGCTGCTGCACCTGAAGACAGCGATGGCCCCGGGCGAGTGGCGGGAGGCGCGCGCCGCGGAGTGGATCAGCTACGTGAACATCGGCGGCCACCTGTCGCTCGACATCGGAAGCACCATCGTCTTGCTGGGTGTGCTGTTCGCGATCTTCACGGTCTTCACCGCGCTGTCGATCTTCGGCGTATTTCTCGGCACGAGCGCGCCGATCATCGCCCTGTCGGTGATGTCGGGTTTCGAGAACGATCTCAAGACCAAGATCCGATCGACGAAGGCTGATGTCGTCATCGAGACAAGCGACGGGCGCGCGTTCACCGACTGGAAAGCTGTCGAGGCGAAGCTCGCCGGCGTGCGCGACATCGCGGGGCTGATGCCCTATGTCGAGGCCGAGGTCATCGTCAAGCACGCGACCAACGCGGCCGGGATGGGGATCATCCTGCGCGGCGTCGACCCGGTAGCCGCGGCGGAGGTCCTCGGCATCGGCGCGAAGATGAAGGAAGGGAAGCTCGACTATCTGGCGCACCCCGAGCAGATCCCGAACGACCTGATCATGATGCCGGGGTCCGAAAAGGATGAGAATGCGCCGCGCATCCTGCCCGGCATCATCCTGGGCGAGGAGCTGTTCCAGCACATCCTGCGCGTGTTCCTCGGCAGCGAGGTCGACGTCGCCTGCCCGATGTGCGGCGTGGGTCCGACGGGACCGATGCCCAAGTTGAAGTCGTTCCGCGTCGCCGGCCACTTCTACAG
Source organism: Polyangia bacterium (assembly GCA_035607075.1). Classification (GTDB taxonomy): domain Bacteria; phylum Myxococcota_A; class Polyangia; order Fen-1088; family Fen-1088; genus JADGRB01. The sequence continues at coordinate 1,267 of DATMZL010001183.1, read as the reverse complement.
CGGGATGTACGAGTTCGATTCCAAGCTGGCGTATGTCTCGCTGCGAGACGCTCAGAAGTTCCTGGGCATTGGCGACGAGGTGACCGGCATCGAGATCCGGACGGTCACGCCCGAGGCGGCGATCGACGTCGCCAAGCAGATCGGCGCCCGCCTGGGCCCGACCTACGAGGTTCGTTCCTGGGAGGAGCTGAACAAGAGTCTGTACGCGGCGCTGAAGCTGGAGAAGCTGGCGATGTTCATCGGCCTCAGCTTCATCGCGCTTGTCGCGTCGTTCTCGATCATCGCGAACCTGATCATGATGGTGACGGAAAAGGCGCGCGAGATCGCGATCCTGAAGTCGATGGGCGCGCGCGACGGCGCCATCCTGCGCATCTTCTTCGCCGAGGGTCTGTACATCGGCGTGCTGGGCCTGGCGCTGGGGGTCGTCAGCGGCATCGCCGCCTGCTACCAGCTGGCGACGCAGGGGCTGCCGCTGCCCGCGGAGGTCTATTACATCGAGAAGATGCCGGTCGTCATGCGCGCCAGCGAGATCGCGGCGGTCAGCCTGGCGGCGCTGGCGCTCTGCTGCCTGGCGACGATCTACCCGGCGCTGCTCGCATCCCGACTACGCCCCGTCGACGGGCTCCGTTACGAATGACGGGCGCCGGCGTCAGTGCGGCACCGCGAAGCGGATGACGGCCAGCACCGCCGCGACGACCAGCGACACGCGCACGACGCGCGCCCCCCAGAGCTGCCGTATCGAACGCGGCTCGACATGACGGCCGAGCCACTGCCCCAGCGCTTCGACAGCCGCCCGTCCCCGTAGCGCCTCCCTCCGGTCCTGCTGGGCGAACAGCAGGTGGTCTGGCGTCTCGAGGAGCGCCTTCGCGTCTTCGTGGCGTGCCGGCAAGGGCGGGAGCTCGCCGGATCGCGCCAGCTCTTCGACCTTGGCGACGGCGGTCGGGAGGTCGAGGGGCGGGCCGGGCGGCGCGAGGTTCTTTGAGACCAGGAGCGCGCTCGCGAGCGAGCGGATCGCCTCGCGGTACAGCGTGACGGCGGCGGGCGCGAACCAGGCATCCGTGGATTCGTCGGCGAGCGCGATGCGGTTCATCGCGGCGTCGTGGAGCTGACGGATGCACGCCTGCTGGTCGGGCGTGTAGCCGCGCACGATCGCCTCGGCGCGGCCGAGCAGGAACCGATCGCGCACAAACCGTCCGAGGCGCTGCAAGAGGGATCTAGTCATCGATGCGCTCGTAGAGGCTGAGGCCACCCTTACGGTTCGCGATGA
>DATMZL010000660.1:0-2599 GCA_035607075.1 Polyangia bacterium | reverse complement strand
CGCGAAGTAGTCCGAAACGACCAACCCGTCGAAGCCCCACTCCTTGCGCAGGATGTCCTGCAGGAACAGCTTGTTCCCGTGCGCCGGCACGCCGTCGATCTCGACGTAGGCGGGCATGATCGCGCGCGCCTTCGCTTCTTTGATCGCGGCGACGAACGGCGGCAGGAACACCTCGCGGATGACGCGTTCGGAGTAATTCCCCGGGCCGGCGTTGATGCCGGCTTCGGGCTGGCCGTGGACGGCGAAGTGCTTCAGCGTCGCCATCACGTGGTTGGCGTCGATCTTCCGGTCGGCGGTCGGCGCGCCCTGCAGGCCGCGCACCGCCGCGACGCCCATGCGCGACACCAGGAACGGATCCTCGCCGTAGGTCTCCTCGGCGCGGCCCCAGCGCGGATCGCGCATGACGTCGACGACCGGCGCCAGCGTGTGGTGCGCGCCGCGCGCCCGCGTCTCCTTCGCGACGGCGGTCATCACTTCCTCGACAAGCGCGGGATCGAAGCTGGCCGCCAGCGCCATCGGCTGCGGGTAGCTGGTCGCGCCGATCCCCTGCATGCCATGCAGGCCCTCTTCGTGGTTCAGCAGCGGGATGCCGAGCCGCGTGTTCTCGAGGACGAACTTCTGGAGGGCGTTGGTCAGCTCGGCTTCCTGGCGCGCGCCGAGGTTCTTCTTGCGGTCTTCGTTCTCCGACGGGCGCGAGATCTCACCCAGCCCGTTCTTGAGCAGCGCCTTCAATTTGTCGTTGCCGAGCGCCGGGCGCAGCTGGTCGTCGACCATCACGCCGCTCTTCGGGAACCAATACGCGGTCAGCTGCGCGATCTTCTCTTCCAGCGTCATGCGGGCGAGCAGATCGGCGACGCGCTTGTCGGTCGGCAGCTTCGGGTCCAGGTACTTTGCCTTCGCGAGCGCGGCGTCGCGGGCGGTGGCGGGGCGGGGCGCACCGGAAGCCAGGCAGACGGCCACCAGCAGGGGCAGGGCGTAAGGTCGCTTCATGCGCGCAGCGTATGCCCGACGGCGCCGTTTGCGTCAATAGAACGTTCCCATCTCAATTCGCGTGGGGAGTCGGCGAGCTTTGCTCGCCGCGTACCATCGCGGGAGGGTTTGGGAACCCTCCCAGGGTTCCCATCTTAACAGTCCGGTTGAAAGCGGCAGCCGACGGCCTAAGCTTTGGGCATGTCTCTACACGACATCACGGCGAAGACGCTGGAGGGCGAAGAGAAGAACCTCGGCGATTACAAGGACCAGGTCCTGCTGGTGGTGAACACCGCGTCCGAGTGCGGCTCGACGCCCCAGTACGCGGGGCTCGAGGCGCTGTGGCGCGAGTACAAGGACAAGGGCTTCGTGCTCCTGGGCTTCCCGTCGAACGACTTCGGCGGCCAGGAGCCGGGCAACGAGGCGCAGATCCGCGCGTTCTGCACGAAGAACTACGACGTCACGTTCCCGCTGTTCGCGAAGGTGAAGACGGTCGGCGACGGCCAGTCATCGGTGTACCGATATCTCGCGGCCGATCATGGCGAGCCGAAGTGGAACTTCCACAAGTACCTGGTCAGCAAGAAAGGGCGCGTCATCAAGGCCTTCCCGACCAGCGTCGCGCCCGACGATCCCAAGCTGCGCGCCGCGATCGAAGCGGCGCTCGCGACCTGACGCGACGCTAGGCGGCCAGCGAGAGCACGAAGTCGCGGTAGACGCGGTTGGCGCGTTCGAGCGCCACGATGAACACGCCGCCCGGGTGGATGCGCAGCACCTTACCCTCGGCGGCGCATTCCCCGACGTCAGCGACGTGAAACTTGAACGTCGCGACCTGGCCAAGCGTGACCTGATCCGTGAGCGACCGGAAGCGGATGCCGCCCGGCGCGATGTCCATCAATTCGACGATCAGTGTGAGGCCCGAAACGTGGACCTCCACGGGCAGGCCGACGGGAACGCGCGCGTGCTTGCGGCGGTTCTGACGGACCGGCTTGCCCTGTTGGGGCTTGGCAGACGTCAACTTCGTGGCAGAGGAGGGCTTCACCACTCTTTATTGGTGCCATAGGGGCCCTCCCGTGGCTCAAACTGAATTTCGTTTCGACGAAATTCCGAGTCAGCGGAGGATGCGGAGCGGCAAGAGCCGGGTCTGGCTTTCGCTCAAATGCACGTGCTTGTGCACCACGACGTGCCCAGTCCGGGACGTGACGACGATCATGTGCGAACCGACGGGAAGTGAAAGCTCGAGCGGCGCGTAGCCCGCGAAGCTTCCGTCCGTTTCGACGCGCGCGCCAAGCAGCGTTTCGCCGCCGACGCGCAGCCAACCCCGTCTCGTGGCGTCGGCGGTCGCGGTCGGCGTCCGCACGACGCCGGTTCCTGACGCGGGCCCCGCGCCGCGCGCGGACGGCGCGACCTCGCGCTTCGGCTCGTCCGCGATCACACCGGAGACCGGCGGCTCCGCCGCGTTGCTGTGGCGCACCGTTCGCCATGCGTACGTCATCGCCGCGAACGCAGCCGTCAACATCGCGGCCGCGAACAGCGGCTTGTGCGAGCGGGCGGCGGCGACAGGCCGGCGGCGTGTCCGCGCTGCCGGTTTCTCCCAGACGCGGCTGATCGTGAACGTTCGCTCGCCGCCGTC
>DATMZL010000484.1:0-7591 GCA_035607075.1 Polyangia bacterium | reverse complement strand
CATCCGTCCCGTCTCCTTGTTGAGCAGCCGCCAGGCCTCGCGAATCGCGCCGGGCAGGTCGGGCAAGTGCTCGAGCACGTGAACCGCGATGTAGCGGTCGAAGAAGGCGTCAGGGAAATCGAGGCGCTGCTGACAATCGCCGACCACCGTCTGCACGTTTGGGAAGCGGCGCCGGATCTCCGCCGCCATGTTCTCGCGGTATTCGTTGCAGTAGTAGTGCCGCTCTTGCGCGGGCGACAGCGTCTCGTATTCGAGGTGCTCGCCGAGGCCCGCGCCTATCTCGAGAGTGGTCTTGAACCCGGGAGGCGAATGCTCGACCGGGAACATGTGGTTGAACTTCTCGACGAGGCCGTAGCGTGGCCGGCCCGCCAGCTCGACGTGCCAGAGCCTCATGAACTCGTCGCTGCGCTGCCGCTGCTCCGGGGTCAGCGGCGGCAACACCTTGGGCCACTTGCTGGCCAGCACGCGCGCCTCGTTCATCGGATCAGTCGCCGCCCGTACAGTGGCTCGCGACGTATTCGATCTCCGCCGCGGTGAGCGCCGGGGCAGGATTTCCGTTGATGTCGCAGAGATCCGACTGGGACGTCGCGCAAGGATAGCGGCGATAGCTATCGCAAAGGTTGCCGCCGTCGCCGTTCGTGCTCTTACCGCTGCTGGAGCACCCGACCGTCAATCCGACGGCGAAGGCGAACGCGTGAATCGTTGGCGTCACTGGGCTTCAGACGATATCGGAGCCGCGCCCCGCGTCAAGGCGACCGCTCAGGTCGCGGAGGCCGGGAGCGTCGGTGGCGTCGCCGCCGCGCGCGGATTCGAACGGTGAAGCGCCGGCGATCCAGGCGTCCGGCAGCGCGGGGGGACCGTTGAGCAGGAGGTCGAGGACCGCGCCCAGATCGAGGGGCCTCATGTCGAGGCCGTGCAGCTCGCCGACGCCCAGCTGCAAACCGGCGCTGATCGCGTGGAACGTCCGGATCGGCTCCATGTACGAGCGGCCGCCGACACCGTCGGCCAGAAACGCCGCGCGCGCATCAGGGTCGCGGAGGCGCTTCTCGCATCCGGCGGCGTCGAGCGAGTTCATGCCGCGACAGGAGAGCGGGCGGACGTCGTAGATCGTGCAGCGCCCTTTCGTGACGTCGAGGAACGCACAGGGATGCTGCGGCGAGAAGCGCTCGGACGTCGACAGCCCGCGCGTGCGCGCGTGGTGCGCGGCGACGTGCGCTGCCACCTGCGCGAGCTCGCCGTCCAGCAGCGTGCGCGACAGGTGATCGAAGATCGCCAGCGCCTCGGGCGGCGTGACGCCCACGCTCTGGTAGCAGCAGTGGTCGCAGCCGGCGCGGCAGGCGACCGCTCCCGCGGGCGCGCGCGCGAGCAGCGTGGCAATCAACCGATCGGCGGCGTCCATCGCGTTACGCGCCAGCGCGACGATCGATTCGAGGGTCGTCTCCCGCGCCAGGGTGCCATGCGCCGTCTGGGCGGCCGCAGCCGCGATCTCGTTCTGCCAGGCTTCGTCGAACAGCGGCGCCGCCAGCGCCACGGTCTCCTCGCCGCTCGCCGGATCGCGCTGCAGGGTCAGATGCACGCGCCCGCCGGGATCGCGGGCGACTGGATTCATTTCGGCCCCGCGAGTCGCGGGTGACCGACGAAGTACAGCGGCATCGCGTTCCCGGGCGCAACCCGGCGCGCCTCCACTTCGCGCTGGGTCGCTTCCTTCATACGCTCGCGATCGCACAGGCGCGCGTCTGCCGTGCAGGCCTGCGCGAACAGCGCCGCCTGCCCGTCGAAGTTCGTGTCGATGATCGCGAACCGGAGGAAGACGCGCGCGCGGCCCGGACCGTCGGCCTCCGGGATCCGATCCAGCTCCGCCCGGAACATCTTTCGCGCCGCGTCCTCGCTGCCGAACGCCCACGTCGCGTTCGCGACCGCCAGCGCCGCCGCCCCGACGGGGTCCTTGCGGGCGCTGCCGGGCAGCCGGCTTTGGCGCTGCATCTCCTCGAGCGCCGGCCGATCGCAGCGCGGCCACTTCAGCCCACGGCAGCTCGCCTCCGCCCGGCCCCAGTCGGCGCGGTCGCTGCCGTCGAGGCCTTGCAGCGCCACGACAAGATCGAAGGCGTCGCGGCTATCCTGCGCCAGCGCGCCGCGCACAGCGGCGACGTCGATGCGCGACCGGCACGCGCCGGGGGCTACCACGGCCGCAAGGACAGCGGCAACCAGCGCCCTCGAACGAGTGGCCATACCCATAGATTACAATCGACTTGGGAACCCTGGGAGGGTTCCCAAACCCTCCCGCGATGGTACGCGCCGAGCAAAGCTCGGCGGCTCCCCACGCGATTCCCGGCGGACCACCTTCCATGCCAGAGATGTCATGTTTGTTTGGCGTCGCGAGCGGCGAGCTCCTGGCGGCGTTGCGCGCCGACCCCGATTGCGACGAGCGCCTGCACCGATTCTGGAAGTGTGAGGGGCTGACGCTGCCGGGCGACGGGCTGGCCGTGGTCCGCCTGGGCGGCAATCTGAAGCCACCGTGGGCGCCGGAGCCCCGCTGGCAAGCCGAGCCGCCCGAGCGCTGGCAAGCCGAGTCGCCCGCGAGCGGACCACTCAGGGACGCTCTCGCGCAGAACTCGTTCCTGCTGGAGGCCTTGCCCCCGCCGGACGTTGTGGCGCGCTTTGCCGGTATCGCGCGTGAAACCGGCCGCCGCCTCTGCTGGTGGTGGTGGGAAGAACACGGCGACGATCTCTACGCCGACGCCGCCTGGTGCTTCGGCCCGGACCACGAGTTCGTCGCCGCGCGCGAAACCGGGCTGGCGAATGGCGCCGACGACGGGCGCGTGCACGTCTACGAGGGCGGCGCGCCCGCGACGATCAGCCCACACGCGCCGCTGCAGCTCGTGATGAATGCGCTGGGGTTCAGGTCCAGCCTGCAGTACTTCGCGCCGATGGACGACTGGCACTTCGACTGGGAGCCGCACCGGACATAGTCGACGCCGGCGCGCAGCAGCGGGGTCAGCGCCGCGGTTCGTAGAGCTCCAGCACCTGGTTGGCGACGAACTTCACCTCCGCCGCCAGCGGGTTGGATTCGTCCTCGTCCTGGCAGCGCGCGAGGATCCGCTGCAGGGCCTCGCGGCTGCGGCGCAGCTCGAACACCAGCCAGCGCGTGTCGCGCGCGCAGCCGTGGACGTCATCGCGGTGGGCGCGCTCGATGTCGCGCATGCGCCACTCGGCACGTTCGGCCAGCGCCACGTGGCGCCCCTCGCCGAAACAGTCGGGGCAAGACACCGGACCGTTCTCGGTCCCGATCTCACCCTCTCCGAGGCACGTCGCGCAGGCTGCGGCTGTCGCTTGTTCGTTCATGGCTGGCGCACATCGTACTCCAGTCGCGCGACGCGCGGACCCCGCTCCCCGGGGGCGAGGGAGTAAGAATGAGAACGCGGCTCAGCTTTCGGTCGACGGCTTCGGCGCAGGAGCAGCGGCCGGCTTCGGCGCAGGGGCGGCGGCCGGCTTCGGCGCGGCAGCGGCCGGCTTCGGCGCGGCGGCGGGCTTCGCGGCGGGGGCGGGTGCCTTCCCGCCGGCGCGGGCGGCCTTGCCCTCGGGCGAGTTGTACGCGCTACGGTAAGCGTGACGGCGGCGGCGATGAGCCGCCTGGGCGGCGGTGGTGGGTCGGTTGCGCTTGCTCATGGCCGCGGACCTTACCACCGAATCTCGCAATGTCGCGCGCTACGGCTGGAAGCTCTCGCGAACGGCGGCGTGCGCATCGGGCGAGGCGGAAAGGACCGCGATCAGCACGGCGATCGGAGCCCCATCCGGGCGATCCCATCCGTAAGCGCTGAGCTGGTAGTGGCGCCCGTCGCCGATGATCGCGTGCATCTCGCCGCGCGGGGGATCGCTGTCCCTCACGTCGAGGCTGACCACGCGAACCGGCGCGCCGCCGGGGCCGCCCAGCACGTCGGCCTGCTTGCCCATCTCCTCGACCAGCTTGCGCAGCGATCGCGCGGAAGCGCCCTGCCCCTTGAACAAGCCGATGGTCAGCACCTCGCGCGCCGCATCGTCGACGAACGCGTAGAACTGCGCGTCGGGCCGGAAGGCCTGGCTGCCCTTCGGCGCAAACCCGCGCCCTGGGTGCAGCACCGAGAACCCAAGCGTCGGATGGATCAACCGGTACTCGCTCTTTCGCTTCACGGTGACGAACGGAACGCGCTCGTCGGGGGTGAACACCACGTTCCGCGACCCGTGCGCGAACCACCAGATGGCGCCCACCAGCGCGACCGTGGCGAGGCCGCCGATCAGTCGGGCGAGCTCTTTTCGCCGCATCTCGAAGCTCGCCGCCATGCGCGCACTCTACCTCTACATCGACGGACGCACGCTCTGCAGGAACTGGTGGACGAACGCGATCGCCATGCTCCCCTCGCCCACCGCCGCCGCGACCCGCTTCACCGGGCTCGAGCGAACGTCGCGCACGCGAAGATCCCGGGCGCGCTCGTCTCCAGCAAGTACGGATCGCGCCCCTCGCGCCAGCGCCCCGCCTTCACGACTGCCTCGCCCGTCAGGACGTAGCCGCGCGGATCGCGCGCGATCTCGTCGGGCAGCCATCCGGTCTCGTGCGCCGCGTACTCGCCGGGGCCCAGCCGGATGTCGGCGGCCGCCTGGGCGACGTGCGCCAGCACGTCCGGATCGGCCTTCGAGAGGATCGGAACGGCGGCGAGCTCGGTCACCAGGATCATCCGGGGGCCGCACTGTATCAACTTCGTCTCGACCCCCGATAGGCGGTGATTGCTCCGCCGGGCGGCATTGCCATGTTCAAGGCATGCCTGCGACGCCTGCGCCAAGCACAACCTTTCACCGCGCCTGGCCGTTCGTCGCGCTGAGGGGCGTGCTGGCGGTCGTGGTCGCCGCGATCGTGCTGACGCGGCCGGCGATGGGACGCGACATGCTGATCGGCGCGATCGGCGCGTACCTGTTCGCCGACGGGCTGCTCGCGCTCGGCATCGCGCTGCGCGCCGAACGGGGCGCGGCCGGGCGTGCCCGGTACATCGTGGAAGGCCTGCTCAGCGTGATCGTCGGTGCGCTCGCCTTCGCGCGCCCGTCCTTCGCGGGCGCGGCGGTGCTGACTTTGATCGCGGCCCGCTCGGTCGTCACCGGCCTGGTCGAGATCGCGAGCGCGTTCTCCCTCCGGCACAGCGGCGGCGAGCAACACTGGCCCATCGGGCTCGGGGGCCTTGTCTCGCTGGGCTTCGGCGCGTTCTTGCTCGTGCGCCCGGCGTCGGGCGCCCTGGTCCTGCTGCTGCTGGCCGGCCTCTACATCCTGGTGTTCGGGCTGAGCCTGATCGGCGCGGCGTTCCGTCTCTATCGCGCCTACGGGCGATTGCGTACCGCAACCTGAGCGCAACGCGCGTGGGAAGCCGCCGAGCTTTGCTCGGCGCGTACCACCGCGGGAGGGTTTGGGAACCCTTTGAGGGTTCCCGTGTCAATTGACACCGCGGAATCAGGCATCTCACCTAGTGGTGGCCGCGGCCCACGCCCTTAGATTTTTCTGTCGTCAACATGGCCGCGCGTACATCGCATCGAAGGTCGACCTCCAAGCCGCGCTCGACGTCCACACACGCCGCGCGGCCGCCCGCAGATCTGCCCGCGTTCAACACCGAGTGGTGGAGCTCGTGGCGGCGGGCCAACGCGCTCGGCTGGGACTACCTCAACGCGGTCTCGGGCCTGATGCGCTTGAACCTGGACGTCTTCTCACGTGCGACGCGCTTCCCGTTCGACATCGCCGCCAGCAATTCGCGCTAACGGTTTTGTAGACAAACCTGCCATGGCGGGTATGGAGGCTGGACCGGCAGTCTCCGGGTGCGCGCTGCTGGCGCCGCTGGCACGAACCGCCCGGCGCTCACGCGCGGCAGCGGCGATCTGGTTGCGCATCGCCCAGCGATCGCCAAGCAAGCCAGCAGCGCGTTCCGCAAGCTGGGCGTGTCGTCGCGCGGCGAGCTGGCCGCGCGCGGAATCCTCCCGCGACCGCGACGATCCGGATCGGCCTTTGACGGTGCGCGCCTGTAGGCAGAGGTGGCGCGCCTCGTACCTCATTTTTCGGGATCACGAGCTGGGCGAGCGGGCATAGATCAGCATGACCGTCGCGGCTTCTCGTCTCGTCGTGTCCTTCCTGATCGGCGCCGCTGTCGTTCTTCTGGGCTGAGCGCGCGGCTGCGGCCACGCTCACTTCATCTGGAACAACGCCAGCGGGTGCGTCGCGAGGATCGTGTCGCCGTCGGCGTCGAGGGTCTGGATGTTTCCCTTCGGGACAGCGACCTTCGCGATGGGTTTGCCGCGCGCGTAGTCGACGAGCTTCAGTCCGTCCGTGACCGCGACGGCGAGCAGATCGGGACCAACGAAGGCCAGGGCAGTCACGTATTCCTTCTGACCGCCCACCTTCAAGCGCCGCGTCTCGCGCCCGCCCGGTGCGAGACAGACGATCTCGCCCGGTGGGCCCGCGTCCGCGACCAGCGTTCCATCGGGCGCGAACGTGGCGCAGCCGGTCGACGAGCCGAACTTCTTTTTCCAGGCGAGCGCGCGCTTGCCCAGATCCCAGACGCGAATGTCGTCGGCGCCCCACGCCGTCGATGCGACGAACCGATCGTCGGGCGACACCCGCAGCCAGGAGATCCCATTGACGTTCTCATAGACCTGCAGCTTCGCCGTCGGCTTGCCCGGCTGGATCTTCGGATAGGGCCCGTCCTCGGGAACCTTGCTCGGCAACCCGCGCAGCGCACCGACGTCCCAGAGACACAGACGGCCGCCCCGCCCGCCCGAGATCGCCGTCTTCCCGTCGGCCGTGAACGCCAGCGCGCTGATGTCGCCGTCGTGCACCGCGCTCGTTCCCCAGCGCGCGAGGAATTTGAATTTCCCGGCGTCGAACAGCCCCAGGTCGCTGCGATTGGCGATCAGCAAGCGGCCGCTCGCGCGGTGATGCGCCGCGACCCAGGAAGCGCTGTGCAGGCCCCACCAGGCCTGCTTCTGCTTGCCCATGTCCCAGACTTCGCCGGAGAAATTGAAGCCGACGAAGAAGCGCCCATCCGGCAGCAGCGCGGCGCTGCGCGCGCCGCCGGCGTAACCCTGGCGATCCAGCTTCGCGAGATCCTTTCGCGGCACCCGCACGATCGTCGACGGACGCGCGACGGCGACACCGGCGCCGACCGGCTTGCCCTTCAAGGCGGCGCTGCTCTTCCGATCGTCCAGCTCCTGTTCGATCGTCTTCAGCGCCGCGTCCTTCAAGTGGTCCTCGAGGCCATCGGCGAGGTCGGTGGCCTCGATCGTCTCGTGGTCCCAGTCCATGAGGCTGCCGTCGTCGTTGTCGAAGCACGCGTAGTTGCCGCCGCCGTCGGTCGAGATCGGGATCAGCGTGCCGGGAAAGTCGGCCTCCCGCACCTTGCGCAACATCTTCAGCGACGACACCGCTCCAGCGACGCTGAGCCACTCCGTCCCCTCCGGGGCGTTCAGCACGCGGTCGGCGTTGCCCGTCCAGGCGTAGAAGGCGCCGAGGTCGGCGTGGATCGCGCCCCCCACGAGCGCTTTCAGCGCCGCCAGCGACTTCGCGTCGGCGGGAACCGGCGTGCGC
>DATMZL010000878.1:0-5514 GCA_035607075.1 Polyangia bacterium | reverse complement strand
CATCCGTCGCTGTTCCCGGCCGAGTGTCTCGACGAAGCCGGCGTGACGGCGGCGGTCGCCGGGCAGGGCGAGGAGACGTTCCGCGAGCTCCTGGCCCGCTTCGAGGAGGACCGCGGTCCGGACGGCGTGCGCGGGTGCGCGCACCGGCGCGACGGTGGCCGTGTCGCCGTCGAGGCGAAGCGAGATCTGCGCGCGCTGGACTCGTTCCCGTCGCACGACTACGACCTGATCGACGTCGAGCGCTACTTCGCAGCGAAGGGCCGGCGGCAGCTCGACTACATCTCCAGCCAGGGTTGCCGGTTTCGCTGCACCTTCTGCGCGGATCCCTACGTCTACGAGCGCGGATGGACCGGAATCTCGGCGCCGCGCATGGGCGAGGAGCTGGAACGGCTCTGGCGGCGTCATCGCTTCGACGATCTCAACTTCCAGGACGAGACGTACTTCACCCACCGCGCCCGCGTGACCGCCGTGTGCGAGGAATTCCTGCGCCGCGGGCTCCGCTTCACGTGGGCCGCGACCATGCGCGCCGATCAGGGCATGCGCCTCGACGAGCGCGACTGGGCGCTGTGCAAGCGGAGCGGCCTCCGTCGCGTGATGGTCGGCGTCGAATCGGGATCGCAGGCGATGATGGACTGGCTGAAGAAGGACATCCGCCTCGAACAGGTGTTCGAGACCGCCGAGCGCATGGTCCGTCACGGCGTGGCCGGCATCTTTCCGTTCATCGTCGGATTCCCCGACGAGCCCGACGAAAGCGTCGAGGCGACGCTGTCCGTGATCAAGCGGCTGCGCCGGATGTCGCCCGACTTCGAGGTGTCGGTCTACTTCTATCAGCCGTACCCGGGATCGCCGATCGCCGACCTGGTGTGGCGGCGCGGCTACCCGAAGCCGCGCACGCTCGACGAGTGGGCGACGTTCGACTATGTCGGCTCGCGCGGCTCGTGGGTGACCGACGCGAAGTGGGAACGCGTCCAGCGCTTCAAGTTCTACCAGCACCACGCTTTCGGCCGCCGCCGCCGCCGCCTGGCCACGCTGCCCCTGCGGTGGCTCGCGAAGGCGCGCGTCGCCGCCGACATGTATCGGGTTCCGATCGAGAAGCTGATCGTCGAGACGCTGCGGCCCGAGCAGGCGCTGTCCTGATCGCGTGGGGAGCCGGCGAGCTTTGCTCGCCGCGTACCAGCGCGGGGGGTTCGGGACCCTTTGAGGGTCCCGACTTGATCGGACGGCGGCGCGTCGTCACCAAGGCCACCAGCGCACCGCCGAGCCGACCAGCGCGGCGAGCACCGTGAAACGGACGACGCGCAGCCCGATCATCAGCGGCAGGAGCGGCGCCGGGCGGGGCGCGAGCGCCGGGGCCAGCGTCGCCGACAGCGAGACGGGGGGAACACCGAGGAGCCCGCTGGTCGAGGCCACGATGACGGCGTTACGCGCCATGCGCTCGCCGAGACGTGCCCGCAAGCGCTCGCACCGCCGATCGAACCATCGCCAGCGCGCGCGCAGCTGGCCGCCGAAAAGAAAGAGCAACGTCAGCGACACCCCCTGACCACCCGCCGCCAGCAAGCCGACGATCAGCGGGTTGTAGCGCTGCGTGGACGTGAACAGAGCGACCGCCGCCTCCGGGCTGGCCGGCCAGAACACCGTACCGAGCATCGTGACTCCAAACAGCGTCGCCGCAGACATCAAGGCCGTTGGACCACAGAGTAGACGATCGGGACCGGGGGTGAAGCTTCGGCAGATTTTTGCCGTCGGTGCTAACCTCCGCCCCCTGCACGTCGTCACGGGGAATACGACCGGGCTGAAGCCCAGCCAGAAGCACGCGCTGGAGCGTGTTTATCGGCGCCGCCTTCGTCCGGGCGAGGTCGCCTCGGCCGAGCTGGCCGCCTACCTCTGCGGCATCTCGCGCGAGATCGAGCGCCAAGTCGGGATCCTGGTCGGGCGGCGCGGCGAGATCGAGCACGTGTTCGTGGGCGATGCGTCGCGGATCAACCTGCCCGAAATCGGCCGCATCCGCGCCGGCCGCGGACGCTTCCGCGGTCTGCGGCTGGTGCACACGCACCTGCGCAACGAGCCGCTGACGCGCGACGACCTGGTCGACCTGGCGCTGCTGCGCCTCGATCTGGTCGCGGCGATCGGCGTTTGGCCCGACGGGCGCCCGGCCGATCTGCACGTGGCCCACCTGCTGCCGCCCGTCGAGGGCGGGCCGCCCTGGAACCTTTTGCCGAGCGAGCCGTTCTTCCGCAGCACGCTGGATCCGGCGGCGCTGATCGAGGCGCTCGAGGAGGAGTTCGATCGGGTCGCGCCCGCCGTTGTCGCGACCGACAAGCGCGATCGCGCGCTGCTCGTGGTCGTCGACATCCGGCGGCCGCCGCGCACCGGGGCGCCGCGCCCGCCGGTCGCCGGCTCGGAGGGCCGCGTGAACGAATTGAAGGAGCTGTGCCGGACGGCGGGCGTGCGCGTGATGGGCGTCCTCGAGCAGCGCCGCCCTGACGCCGATCCGAAGACGCTGATCGGGCGCGGCAAGCTGGAAGAGGTGTTGATCCGCGCGATGCAGCTGGACGCGAACGTGCTGATCTTCGATCCGGACCTGACGCCGGTGCAAGCGCACGCGATCGCCGACTTCACCGACCTCAAGGTGATCGATCGCACAATGCTGATCCTGGACATCTTCGCGCAGCGCGCGAAGAGCCGCGACGGCAAGCTGCAGGTCGAGCTGGCGCAGCTCCGCTACCGGCTGCCGCGCCTGCACGAGAAGAACACGATGATGAGCCGGCTGACAGGCGGCATCGGCGGCCGCGGCCCCGGCGAGACCAAGCTGGAAGAAAACCGCCGGCGCGCGCGTGAGCGCATCCACCGCCTGGAGAAGGAGATCGACCGTTTCGGCGAGCAGCGCGCGGGACGGCGGGCGGAGCGGGTGCGGCGCGGGCTGCCGATCGTCGCCATCGTCGGCTACACGAACGCGGGCAAGTCGACGCTGCTGAACACGCTCACGCGCAGCGACGTGCTCGCCGAGGATCGGCTTTTCGCGACGCTGGATCCGACGACGCGCCGGCTGCGCTTGCCGCGCGAGCGCGAGATCATCATCGCCGACACCGTCGGGTTCATCCGCGATCTGCCGCGGGACCTGGCGCGTGCCTTCCGCGCGACGCTGGAAGAGCTCGACGAGGCCGATCTTCTGTTGCATGTCGTCGACGCCGCCGACCCCGCGAACGAGCAGCAGATCACCGCCGTCGAGGCGATACTGGCGGACCTGGGCCTGGGCGAGAAACGCCGGATCCTGGTGATGAACAAGGTCGACCTGCTGCCCGACGACGAACGGGCGCGGCTCTCGCGCCCCGGCGGCGAGCTGCCGATGATCCCGATCTCGGCGCGCGACGGGTCGACGACCACGCCGCTGCTGGAGGCGGTCGAGGCCGCGCTGGCCAGCGAGGGCTTCACCGACGTCGTGCGCCAGCACGACGACGACGGGGACGCGAGCGCCGACCCCGATCCCGCGAGCCTGCCGTCATGAGCGTGCTCGCGACGATCGGCGCGGTCACCGTTCTGCTCGGCGTCTTGATCCTTGTGCACGAGCTGGGGCACTTCGTGTTCGCGAAGCTGTTCGACGTTAAGGTGATCCGCTTCTCGCTCGGGTTCGGACCGCGCATCATCGGTTTCACCTACGGCGAGACCGAGTACCGGCTTTCGGCCCTGCCGCTCGGCGGCTACGTGCGCCTCCTCGGTGAGGATCCGGGGGAGCCGATCCCGCCGATCGAGCGGCCGCGCGCGCTGGCAGCCAAGCCGCTGTGGCAGCGGTACACGGTCGTCGTGGCGGGGCCGGTGTTCAACCTGCTCCTGCCCCTCGTCATCTACTTCGTTCACTTCGCGGGCCAGCGCACGATGCTGCCCCCGACGATCGGCACCGTGGTGCCCGACCTGCCGGCCGCGAACGCGGGTCTGCTGCCCGGCGATCGCGTCGAGAGCGTGGACGGCAAGCACATGCGTTACTGGGAGGAGCTGGAGCACACCGTCTCGGTGTCGGCGGGTAAGACGCTGCGCTTCGCGATCCGGCGTGGGTCCGACGCGGAGGAACGCGACGTCACGCCCGTTGAGATCGAACGTTCGGGCCCGCTCGGCCGCAAGGAACGCGTCGGTTGGATCGGTTTCGGTCCGCGCTTCCAACTGCCGGAGATCGGCGTGGTCGATCCGTCGTCGCCCGCCGCGCAGGCGGGGCTCAAGACGTTCGATTTCGTCACCGCGATCAACGGTGTTCCTGTCGCCACCTGGACGGAGTTCCAGCGGGCGGTCGAGCGCTCGGGCGCGGCGCCGCTGCGCCTCAACTACGTGCGCGGCGGCTACTCGGCGGTCCCGTTCGCGCACATCGAGATCGAAGAGCCTGGCTCCGCGGTCGTCATCCCGGTCCCCGTGTTCGACGCCGCGGGCCGGCGCCGCTATGAGACGGGCATCCTGTCTGCCGCGCAGTTCGTATTCTCCGTCGAGCCCGACAGCCCCGCCGACCGGATCGGCCTGCGGCGCGGCGACCAGGTCCTGGCGCTCGACGGTGCGCCGCTCGCGCACTGGGACGTGCTGTCCGACCAGCTCGCCAGCCATCCCGACAAGGATTTCCGCATCGCCTGGGTGTCGTCAGGCGGCGTCCGCCACGAGGCCACGTTCCGCCAGGAGGTCCAGAAGCGTCTGGACGTCAACCAGCAGGAGGAAAAGCGGCCGTGGTTCGGCGCGGTCAACCGGCCCGCCTGGAAGACGGACGTGCCGGTCCCGATCACGAACAAGTTCGGCTACGCGTTCGGCCACGCGTTCAAGCACACCGGCGACAACATCATGACGATGATCTACGGCTTCCGCGAGATCATCCGCGGCAACGTGCCGCTGACGTCGCTGGGTAGCCCGATCATGATCGGCATTGCGGCCAGCGTCGCCGCCGAGCAGGGCCTGGACGAGTACCTCTGGTTGATGGCGGTGATCAGCGTGAACCTCGGCCTCTTGAACTTCCTCCCGGTCCCGATCCTCGACGGCGGCCTGCTGGTGTTCTTCACGTTGGAGCTGCTCAAACGGCGCCCACCGTCGCCGCGCGCGCGTCAGATCGCCACCAAGATCGGCCTGGTCATCGTCGTCATGCTGACGATACTCGCGCTGCAAAACGACGTCAGACGCTTCTTCTTCAGGGACCGATGAGCGACCTCTTTCTGTGCCTCGATACGGCGACACCGACCGCCCGCGTGGCGGTGCTGGACGGCGCGGGCAACGTCCGGTTCTCCGCCGAGGCGACCGCCGAGCGGCATTCCAGCCACGTGTTGCCGTTGTGCGCCGAGGCGTTGCGCGCGGTTGGCATCGCGCCCGGCGAGCTGGCCGGGATCGCGTGCGGCGGCGGGCCAGGCAGCTTCACCGGCCTGCGCGTCGGGCTGTCGACCGTGAAGGGGCTGGCGCTGCCGACGGGCGTTCCGCTTTACGTCGTGTCCTCGCTGCACGCGATGGCGCTCGACATCATTGTCTCGGGAACCCTGGGAGGGTTCCCGAACCCTC
>DATMZL010001028.1:0-2032 GCA_035607075.1 Polyangia bacterium | reverse complement strand
GATCCGTGACGTCTGTGACGGCATGGACGTTCGTCAGGTGTTGTTCGACCCGTGGACGTTTCGCCGCTCCGCTGAGATTTTGGGTTCGGAGGGGTTGCCGATGATGGAGTTTCCGCAGTCGCCGGAGCGGATGGCGAACGCGTCCGAGAATCTGTACCGGCTGATCGAAGCGGGGCAGCTCGTCCATGACGGCGACCCGCTGTTGCGGGCCCATGTGGTGGCCGGTGTGACGAAGGAGACCGAGCGCGGTTGGCGGTTGGTGAAGGATCCGAAGTTGTCGCGGCCGATTGATGCGTTGATCGCGTTGGCGATGGCGGCGTTGCCGGCGGCGCAGAACCTTCGAGTGGAACCGGCGTTCGCGTGGGCGTGAAGGTGTGACATCGGCTGCCAAAACGGCTTGGGTGCGCGGTAGAATGAGCGTGCACGTCAACTCCATGTCCGCCGAGGCCCGTCTAATGCGGGCC
The DNA here is from genome assembly GCA_035607075.1 of Polyangia bacterium. Classification (GTDB taxonomy): domain Bacteria; phylum Myxococcota_A; class Polyangia; order Fen-1088; family Fen-1088; genus JADGRB01. The sequence continues at coordinate 1,568 of DATMZL010001028.1, read as the reverse complement.
TTCGGCGTTCTAGGGGCACCGTGGGCGTAGTCGTCACCCACTACGCCGACCGCACCGAAGCCCAGGTGACGGCCGCTGTCACTGATCGGGTCGCACGGGCGTTCCTCATCACCGACGTGGAGATGCGAACGATGGCGCTGGACTTCAACGCGCGCCTGGTGACCGAGCTCCGGTTGTCGGGGATTTGGCCGAGCCGCTACCAGCCGCACGGGAGCTGGCGACCGTGAAGCTCGCGCTGCCATTCCGCAAGACCGAGAGCCGGAGCGATCCGGCTCTTTCTTTGCAGTCGTACATCGACCTCGTCACGTCGTTCACCTTCAATGGTGTCAACTACACGCTGCCGGGGGCGAAGGAGGAGGAGATCCGTGACTTCACTGGCCTCATCCGCGGTGCGTACAAGTCGTCGGCGGTCGTGTTCGCCTGTATGGACGTTCGCGCCAAGCTGTTCTCGGAGGCGCGGTTCAAGTACCGCCGGTTGCAGAAGGGTCGGCCTGGTGATCTCTGGGGCGACGACACCCTTGGGATCCTGGAGACGCCGTGGGCTGGGGGTACGACGGGGGATCTGCTCTCGAGGATGATCCAGTGGGCTGATCTGGCCGGTAACGCGTTCGTTGTTCGTCGCCCACCGGGGGTTGGGTTGATGCGGCCGGACTGGGTTGACATCGTTGCCGGGTCACCGAACAAGGACGCGGACGCGTGGGACGTTGACGCGAAGGTGATCGGCTACATCTTCCACCCCGGCGGGCGTCGCTCCGGCCGTCCGGTCGAGTCGTACCTGCCCGAGGAGGTTGCTCACTTCGCTCCGATTCCTGACCCGGAGGCACGGTTCCGTGGGATGTCGTGGCTGACCCCGGTGATTCGTGAGGTGATGGCGGACAAGGCGGCGACTCTTCACAAGCAGCAGTTCTTCGAGAACGGGGCGACACCGAACCTGATGGTGAAGTTCGACCTCGACTCCGTGGAGAAGATGCGGCCGTTCATCGAGCTGTTCCGGGAGCAGCACGAAGGCGCGATGAACGCATACAAGACGCTGTTCCTCGGCGCCGGCACCGACGCGACGGTGGTGGGGACGAACCCGGAGCAGATCGACTTCAAAGTCACCCAGGGCGCCGGCGAAACCCGGATCGCCGCTGCAGCGGGGACACCACCCGTGATCGTCGGCCTCTCGGAAGGGTTGCAGGCGGCGACGTACTCGAACTACTCGCAGGCACGCCGCCGGTTCGCAGACGGCACCATGCGACCCCTGTGGCGGAACGCCTGCGGGTCACTGGCACAGATCGTGCCGCCACCGTCGGGCTCGGAGCTCTGGTACGACGACCGTGACATCCCTTCGCTGAAAGAGGACATCCAGGACAAGGCGAAGGAAATGAACGAGAAGGCGGCGGCGGTGAACCTGCTCGTCTCCGCCGGCTACGACCCAGATTCGATCGTTCAGGCAGTCGAGTCAGGTGATTTCAGCATGCTCACCCATTCCGGCTTGGTCAGCGTTCAGTTGATGCCGCCGGGCAAGGACAACGTTTCGACGCCGGGCGTGGACAAGGTCTCGCCTGTGCCGGCGACGAACGGCG
>DATMZL010000909.1:0-3255 GCA_035607075.1 Polyangia bacterium | reverse complement strand
CCGGCATCCAGCGGCAGGCGGCGCCCGAGCTGCTCTGGTTCGTCGACGCCGACCGCGACGGCAAGTGCACCGCGGGCAGCGGCGACCTCCTCGGTTACACGACGCCCGGCGCGTTCGATCCCGCCGCGGACGAGGTCGCCGCCGTGTCGATCAGCGCGGCGACAGCGGCCGTGCCGGGGAACGTGGACGTGTGCGCCGCGAACCAGTCGCTGCCTACGTTGGTGGTGACAGGCACCGGCTTCACAGTCGACCCGCTCGTGCCGATCTTCGTCGTCACGCGCCTACCATCGGGCGCGCCGATCGGCATCTTTGCGACGCACATCGCGGGCGGCGCGCTGCCCGCGGTGACGTTCGAGCGCCGGCCTGGCCAGGAGGTCCTCTGGTACGCCGACGCCCAGAACGAGGGAACCTGCATGTCGACCAGCGCCGTGCAGGGCTCGGTCTCGACGGCCGGATCCGATCCGACCGCCAACGTCTCGCTGGCGATCACCGACAACGGCGTCGCCACGACATCCGGCGGCGACGACGTCTGCGCCGTAATGTACGGCTGTCTGTAACCAACGGCCAGGATCCAGGATCGCGGATCCGCGCGCGACTCAAACTTGCGTACAACTTTGCCTTACCACTTTGTACGATGGGGTCATGCACGCCGCAGCGCTCGCGACCTCACCGATCGTGCTGGTCGTCGACGACGACGTGGACATTCTCCAGAGCGTCGCCGAGCTGCTCGTCGATGAGGGCTACGACGTCGCCACCGCGTCCGACGGGCGGGCGGCGCTCGAGCAGATGCGCCGCGGCCTGCGGCCCGACGTGATCTTGCTGGATCTCATGATGCCCGGCATGAACGGCTGGGACTTCCGCGCCGAGCAGATGCAGGACGACAATCTGAAGGGCATCCCCGTCATCGTCATCACCGCCACCGATATCAGCGACACCGCCTTGAAGGCTCAGCTGGGCGACATCGGGTTGGTGCGCAAGCCGCCAACGGCCGAAGCGCTGCTGACCGTCATCCGCGAGACCTGCGGCGAACCAATCCGCTGACGCCGTTCCTGCGGCGACAAAAGCTCACCCCGTCGTCGCCACCGGCTCGTACTCGCCTGTCACGTTCTTGATTTCTTCGGCGGTGGTTCCGCGCGGCAAGCGGAAGGTGACCATCGTGCCTTCCACCGAAGACGTGACCGCGATGCTGCCGTCGTGGGCGTGAACGATCTCGCGGACGATGAACAGACCGAGCCCGAGGTGCGCGGGGTCGCCGCCTTTCTTGAATCCGTCGAACAGCGTCGGGAGCAATTCTTGTGGAATGGGATCGCCACCGCTCCGTACGGTCACGACGACGCCGTTCTCCGAAGTCTCCTCCGACGCCATCAACCTGACGTCGGGGCCCCCGTGCTGGATGGCGTTCGCAATCAGGTTGGAGAGGACCTGCTCGATGCGGGACGCGTCCCAGTGTCCGGTCAGGGCGCCCGCCGTCTCGACTTCGATCCGGGCGCTCGGATAGCCGACGCGGATCTCGTCGACGACCGACCGGGACAGGGCGCCGAGATCCGTCGGTTGACGCTTGATCGGGATCGCCGCACCGACGCGGCTGCGCGTGTAATCGAGAATGTCTCGAATCATCGCGGTCATCCGTCGCGCGCTCCGATCGATGCGTTCGGCGATGCGGAGGGCCTTGTCGGAGACCTCAGGCAACCGACCGAGCAAGTTCGCGCTCGTCACTATCGCCGCGAGCGGATTCCGGAGGTCGTGCGCCAGAATCCCGATGTTCACGTCCTTCCGTCGCAGCAACGCATCCGCCTCGAGGATTCGTTCGTGCTGCTCCATCAACAGCGCCGCCCGCCGTTCCAGCTCGATTCCCTGTTCGTAGAGAGCCAGGAGGTTGCGGACCTTGCCGCGAAGGATCTCCGGCGGCACGGGCTTGACGAGGTAATCGACAGCGCCGAACTCGTAAGCGCGTCGCATGGACTCGTCGTCGCTCGCGCCGGTGATGAAGATGACCGGCGTCACCGTGCGAAGCTGCTCGCGGAGAAGCGCGACGGTCGAGAACCCGTCCAGGCCCGGCATCCGGACGTCGATCAGCAGGAGGGCGAATGGCTGGAGCGCGAGAAGTTTGATGGCCTCGCGTCCCGATCGCGCGGTGACGACCTCGCGGCCCAGCGATTCCAGCACCGCCCGGTAGGCCACGAGATTGGCGGGCGCGTCGTCAACGACCAAGATGGCGTGCGGCGCCGGCGCTAGAGCTTGCACGCCACAGTCCCCCATAGTCGACGTCGCCCAATGTGGGAACGCCGGGTTTCATGGGGAAGACCCGTAGGTCGTTTTCTTATCTGAATCGATCATTTTTTGAGGGCAGGCGCGGTCGAGAGCATCGAGGAGATCGAGGTACGCCACCGGCTTGGGAATCATCACGACGTTCCCGAACTGCATCCGGATCGTCTCGGCGCTGAACCCGGCGGCGGTGACGACCACGACGGGAATGTCTTTCAGCGCAGGGTCATGCAGCTGCGCGTGGCGAAAATCCCAGCCGTCCATGACCGGCATCATCAAATCCAGGATGATGGCGGACGGAGGCTGCCCAGCGCGCAGCAACTCGAGGGCGTCACGGCCGTTTCCTGCGGTCGTCACGGCGAACCCTTCCTCTCGCAGCGCTTCGCTGAGGGACGTACTGATCGCCTGATCGTCTTCGACGACCAGCACGGCGCGTGACGAAGAGGGAACGGCCTCAGCGGGGGCTTCCGGGCCGGTTTCGTCTGGTCTCGGGACAGAAAGACCGTTGTGCGACATGGGGTTGGTCGGAACGTGGAACGTCGGAGTTTGTACAACATTTAGTCCGCCGTGCTCTGCCCGCAAGGGGTTCTTCAGGGATATCGCGCAGTCAGGGGTTGCGAGCTCTCCCCGAAGGACACAAGTTGGCTCCGAGAGCGGCTGAAGACGGGCGGCGCGGGGTTGGTCAAGCCGCTCTCAGGACGTGTGGCGCGCCGTGGCAGATCCGCTGGGGGGAGATCCAGGATCAGGGTTGGCTGCGGCGCGCCCATCGTCCACCTAGGGCGCGGCCTATCGGGCGAGGCCGGATGCGTACGCGGCGAGGCCCAGCGCGGCGCCGCCCAGAACGAGCCAGGTCGAGCTCGTCTTGAAGCGGAGCAGCAGGACCGCCGCGACGACGCCGATGGCGGCCGTCCAGATGTCGCCGATCGCCGCGCGTCCGAGCTGGGACGTCACGACCGCCATGAGCGCCAGCGACGCGACGTTGACGCCGTC
>DATMZL010001380.1:0-6553 GCA_035607075.1 Polyangia bacterium | reverse complement strand
CGCCGCCCCCTAAAGCCCCCGTCCCCCCGCAATCAACCGCTCCAGCGCCCCAAAATCCAGCGGCTTCGTAATGTGCACGTCGAACCCCGCCGCCGCGGCCCGCGCCCGGTCATCCGGCTGCCCGTAGCCCGTCAGCGCGATCAGAAAAATCTTCGGCCCCATCGCCCCGCGGATCCGCCGCGCCACCTCGTAGCCGTCCAGCCGAGGCAACCCGATGTCGACCAGCGCGACCTCCGGGCGCCCCGCGAGCGCCTGCTCGACGCCGCACTCGCCGTCGATGGCGGTGTCGACGCGATGGCCTTGCGCCTCCAGCAGCTCCTGCAGGGATTCGCGGTGGTCGGCGCCGTCCTCGACGATCAGGATGTGGCGCGGGGTCATCGTCAGCGGCGCGGGCGTGCGTTCGCCGACGTCCACCGCCACGTCCGCGCCCGCCGCATGCGGCAGGCGCACGATGAACTCGCTCCCCCGCCCTAGCCCCTCGCTGGTCACTGCGACGTCGCCGCCGTGCAATCGCGCCAGCGCGCGCACGACGCTCAGCCCCAGACCAATCCCGCCCTGCGATCGGTCCAGCGTCCGCGCCGCCTGCGTGAACGGCTCGAAGATCGTCGGGAGCATGTCTGCGCTCAACCCCACGCCCGTGTCGGCCACGCGCAGCACGGCCTCCCCGCGCTCCACGGCCACCGACACGTCGATCCGCCCCTCCGACGGCGTGTACTTCAATGCGTTGGTGACGAGGTTGGTCAGGATCTGATCGAGGCGCACCGGATCGGCCCTCACCACCACGGCTTCATCAGGCACGCGCAGATCGATCTGCAAGCGCCGTTCGCGGCTGGCCTTCGCCATCTCGTCGACCATCGCGCGCGCGGCGGCGACCAGATCCACCGGCACCACCTTCAACACGATCTTCCCCGACGTCACCCGCGCGACGTCGAGCAGATCATCCACCAACTGCGTCAGATGCCTCAGCTGCCGGTCGATCATCGCCAGCGGGCGATCCAATCCCGGCACGCCCCCACCACTCCTTTCGACCAGCGTCGCGGCGTTGCGCAGCGCCCCCAACGGGTTCCGCAGCTCATGCCCCAACAAAGCTAAGAACTCGTCGCGCTGGCGGACGTCGCGCTCGCGGTCGACCAGCGCGGCGCGCGCCGCGTACTGCCGAGCCCTCGCCCGCAGCGCCGCGCGCGTGGCGCTGACCATCGTCAGCGGGTGAATGGGGCGCTCCAGCGCGGTCACGTTGCCGAGGTCGGCGAACGCCTCCAGCGTCCGGCGGTTCTCGCCGGTGCTAGCGGCGCCGGCGGTGAAGATCAGCAGCGGAAAATCCGACCAGGCCGGCTGCCGCTGCAGGTGCGGGGCCAGCGCCGCGATCACGTCGGGGCCGATCGCCTCGCTGGCCAGCACGGCGGCGCCCGCGCCTTCGTCCATCGCGGCGATCAGCGCGGCGACGTCCGCGCACACCACGGCGGCGATCTGCGCCTGCTCCAGGACCTGACACGCCAGCGCGGCGTCGCGCCCGGACGGCGCGAGCACCAGCACCCGCTTTTCCAGCGCCGCCAGCGCGGAGCTGTCAGCCGCCACGCCTTCCTCCGGACTCGGTGAGCTCTGCGGACGTCCCGACGAATGTCGGCACGCCGGTGAGGACGCCCTGGAACTGGTGCAGCGGCTCGCCCGCCCTGATGCCGCCCTTGCCGAAGTACAGCTCGCGGATCGACGACTGGTGCCCGCCCGTGCGCTTCTTCAGCACCGAGATCGCCCGGTGCAGGGTCCCGCCCGCCTCGAAGTGGCGCAGCATGATGACCGTGTCGGCCAGGTAGGTGACGTCGATCGGGCTGGCCATCGAGCCGACCAGCCCCTGCTGCGCGACGACCAGGATCGTCACCACGCCCTTGCGGCCGAGGAATCCGAGCAGCTCGTGCAGCTGCAGCACCAGGAATGACTCCTGCGGCATGGCGTTGAGGTAGCCGTTCAGGCTGTCGATGACGACGAACCGGACGCCTTCATTCTCCACCGACTCGCGGATCTGGTGGGTGAGCTGCCCGGGCGCGACCTCGGCCGGATCGATCTGCCGGATGGTCAGCTTGTTCGCGGCCCGCTGGGCGGGCAGGTCCATGCCCAGCGACAGCGAACGGCGATCGAGCGTGGCGATGCTCTCGTCGAAGGCGTAGATGGCGGCGCGCTCGCCGCGCGTCGCGGCGGCCAGCGCGAACTGGGTCGCGAGCGCCGACTTGCCCGTGCCGGGCGGGCCCAGGAAGAGCGCGCTGGTGCCTCGGTCCAGCCCGCCGCCCAGCATGGAATCCAGCGCGGCGACGCCGCTCGAAGCCGAGCCCTCCCACTCGGGCTGGAAATGCTCGGCCGCGACCAGGCGCGGAAACACCTGGATCCCGCCCTCGCGGATGACGAAGTCGTGGTAGCCGCCGCGAAAATCCACGCCGCGCAGCTTCGTGATCCGCAAGCGGCGGCGATGCGCGCCGTAGACGGGGATGAGCTGCTCCAGGCTGACGACGCCGTGGGCGATGCTCTGCAGGTGACCGTCGGTCCCTTGGTCGGTGCGATCGTCGAGCAGCAGCACCGTGCAGTTCCGGCCCGCGAAGAACTGCTTCAGCGCCAGCACCTCGCGCCGGTAGCGCAGCGCGCTCTGCGCGAGCAGGCGGATCTCGGACAGCGAATCGAACACCAGCCGGCGAGGGTTGACCCGGGCGCACAGCTCGGCCACCGCTCCGGTCATCTCGGCCAGCTCGACCTCCGACGGGTGGAACAGCGTGTTCTGCTCCTGCTGCGTGAACGTCGCGGGCGTCGCCAGCTCGAAGATCTCGATGCCGTCGAGCGACCAGCCGTGGGACGCGGCGACCTGAAGCAGCTCTTCGCGCGTCTCCGACAGGGTCACGTAGACGCTGGGCTCGCCGCGCTTCGCGCCGTCGAGCAGGAACTGCAGCGCGAGCGTCGTCTTTCCGACGCCCGGATCGCCTTCCACGAGAATGACGCGGCCGGCGGGGAAGCCGCCGCGCAGGATGTCATCCAGACCAGCGATACCGGTGGCGGCTTTGGGCTGGGGTTTGGGCGTCATGGCCGTTCAATTTGGGGCCCCCCCCCCTCGTGTCCACCCCGTAGCGGACACAATTTGCCCGAGCACAAGGGGGAGCTTGACCGATTCGGGCGCGAGGCGCGCCGCTCGCAAGGTTTGCCCTCAGGCCCTCTCCCGCAAGCGGAGAGGGGATAAGAAGCGGATCAGGCGACGGGCTTTTCGGGAGCGGGCGCCGGGGTCGCGATGCCGGAGGCGACGGAGTTCTTTCGCTGGCGGGCGGCGAGGCGGCGGAGCATCTCGACGCGCGACAAATACAGGTGCCAGCGCTGGCCGTGGCGCTCGAAGGGGTTCGCCTGGCTGACCCAGCCTTTGAGCTGGATCGGCGTGGTCACCGACGTGGAGAGGTAAACCTCGGTGAAGAGGTTGTCTCTCATCGCTCGTTTCGCATGCGCGGGATTCTCGAAGAAGTTGTTGCCCATGGGCGGCCTTTTAACAGATTTCGCGGCGCCTATGTAGGACAAATCCGCACGGTGGCCCACAACTAGGTCGCTGTCGCTGTAAGAAGGCGAAAGGATTCGGCTGCCGCCGATGTACAATAGAAATAAGGTGTGAGTGATTACTCCATCTGACCACCAGAATGTATCTCGCGATGCGGCGTCCGCCTTCATCGGGCGCTATCGACTGATCGGGCGCCTCGCGAAGGGCGGCATGGCGGAAGCCTTCCTCGCGCTGTCGGGCGAGCTGCCGGGGCTGCGCACGCTTGTCGTGGTCAAACGGATCCTGCCGCACCTCGCCGCGAACGAGGAGTTCGTGCGGATGTTTCTCGACGAGGCGCGCATCGGCGCGCTGCTCGATCACCCGAACATCCCGCGCATCATCGAGGTCGGCCACGACGACGACGGCTACTTCCTCGCGATGGAGGCGGTGCCAGGAAAGACGCTGTCCGCGATCCTGCGACGGGCGGCGCGCCGAGAGCGCCCGCTCGGCGAAGCGGATGTCGCGTTCATCGTCGGCCGCGCCGCCGCCGCGCTCGGCTACGCGCACGCGCACACCGACGCCGACGGCCGGCCGCTGAACATCGTTCATCGCGACGTCTCGCCGGAGAACATCCTGGTTTCGTTCGAGGGCGCGGTGAAGGTGATCGACTTCGGCATCGCCAGCGCGCACGGGCGCATGAGCGAGACGCAGGTCGGCGGCCTCAAGGGCAAGGTCGAGTACATGTCGCCCGAACAGGCCTCGGGCGCGCCCGTCGACCACCGCTCGGACGTGTTCTCGCTGGGCGTCGTCTTGTGGGAGGCGCTGTCCGGGCGCAGGCTTTTCCGCCGCGAGACCGAGCTCGCCGTGATGCGCGCGATCACCAACGAACCGATCCCGCCACCGTCGGGCCCGCGCCCGATCTCGCCGCGCCTGGAACGCATCGTGATGACGGCGCTGGAACGCGCGCCCGAGGATCGGTTTCAGGACGCGCACGAGATGGCGCTGCTGCTGGAGCGCCACGCGTTCAGGACCGACGGCTTCGATCCCGCCGCGCTCGTCACGCAGCTGAAGCAACTTTTCCCGACCGACCATGCGGGCTGGAAGGCGACTGTGGGCACGGCGCAGGCGGGCGAGTCGTCCGGGCACCACCGCAAGATCACCGCCGCCTTCCCGCTGCTCGCCGACGACAGCAACCACACCGGTGGACCGACGGTGGCGCTGCACCCGAAGCCGCGGCGCGAGGCGACGACGCGACCCGAGATCGCGTGGGGAGCCGGCGAGCTTCGCTCGCCGCGGACCATCGCGGGGGGTTCGGGACCCTTTGAGGGTCCCGAGTCAATAGGCCGGATGTTCCCGACGGAGCTGCCGTCGAGCGTGGACCTGTTCGAACACACGTCGTTGCCGCGGCTGACGGGCTGGGGCGACGCGCAGCCGGACCCTGGAAGCGAAGGCGGCGATCCGTTGTCGGGGCCCGGCGACGACGCGGCGGCTTACGCCGCGCTCCGGCGATGGGCCGCGACGCGAACGCGGCGGTCCCGGTGGATGTGGCTGCTGGGCGGGGCGATCGCCGCGGCGGCAGTTTTTGCTGGCGTGCACTGGCGGAAGTCCGTGCCGATCACGCCCATTCCGATCGTCAACGTCCGCGACGAAGCTTCGGGGGCGACGGCGCGGCCGATCGTCGAACCGATGCAATCGGTCGCTGCTTCGCCGAGCGCGCCCGCGGCGCAGGAAAGCTCGCAGGCCGACGCCGTGACAACCGAGGCCCTCGAGCCCGCCGCGCCCACCGCGCTCGCCCCCGTCGTTTCGCCCGCGCCACCGACGGCGGCCGAGCCGCCCGCTGTCACCAAGCCCGCCGTTCGGCGATCCCCGCCGGTCCCCGCGCGCATCGTCAAGAAGCCCGCGCGCAAGCCAGCGATCGCGCAGCGCGCGCCCGCCGCCCCCGCCGCGAAGCCCGCGCCCGCGCGTCAGCCCGCCGCCCGTCCCGATTCACGTCCGCCGCAAGCGCCGCTCGTCCGCCCCGGCTGGCGCGATCCGTTCGGCCAGTAACTCGCGCGCTTCTCTATCTCGCGCCGCGCCCGGTAGTATGCGAGCGCACGTGCGCCACCGAACCCTCGCGCAAGGATTGACGCTCGCGAGCGCGGTGCTTGCCGCCTGCGCCGCTCACCGGGCGCCGCCGGTTCCTTCCGCCGCGCCTCCGCCACCGTCCGCGCCCGCCGTACCGTCCGCGCCCTCCCCCTTCCGCCTCCGCCTCTGCACCGCATCGCCGATCCGCGTGCAAGGTCCGCCCGGCGCGCAGCAATCGCGCGGCTGCGTCGTCACGTTCACCCAACCCCTCACCGACGCCGCAACGATCCGCCAGCTCGGCGCCACGCAAGTCACGCGCCGCTACCTGGTGTACGCGCCGCCGCCGGCGCAGCTTCCGCCGACGCCGCTGCCCGTCGTCTTCGTTTTCCCCGGCTACTCCGCCAGCGCGGAGGGTGCGGCGTTCCACTACACGCACACGTCGTTCGAACGCCTCGCCGATCGTGACGGCTTCATCGTCGTCTACGGCAACGGGTTGCCGAACGCGCCGGCGGGCGAGAAGGCGGCGATGGCGGAGAACGGCTTCCTTCGCGGGTACCTAACGCCGCACGACGACGAGAACGTCGACGTCACCTACGTGCGGCGGATCCTCGATCAACTTTCGACGGAGCTGAACATCGATCGCGCGCGTGTGTACGCGACCGGCCTCTCGGCGGGCGGCGGGATGGCGTTCCAGCTCGCGCTCGAGGCGCCGGACGTGGTCGCCGCGATCGCGCCGGTCGCGGGGCTTCCGTTTCAGCCGAGCGGGATCTGGCGCCACTCCTGTCATCCGAAGCCCGGGCATGAGCGCGTCTCGATCGCGATGCTGGCGGCTACGAATGACCGCTTCATCTCCTATGGCCCGGGCGGCTCGGCGGAATATCCGCACGCCAACTACCCCGGGATGGAGCAGACGCGCGATGCGTGGCTCTCCGCAATGGGGATCCGCGGCGCGCCGGCAGTCGAGAAATTGCCCGACGTCGTTCAGGGCGATTC
>DATMZL010000810.1:0-2333 GCA_035607075.1 Polyangia bacterium | reverse complement strand
CAACATGACCGACGTCGAGCGGCAGCAGCAGATGAGCGGCCTGGCGCAGTCGCCGCCGGGCAACTTCAACGTCTTCCGCCAGGAGGACAACGCGTCTCGCGGCATCAAGGCCTTCTTCTTCCGCGACGGCCCGCGCGGCGTGAACCTCAGCGCGAACAGCGACGGCAAGTCGGACTTCTCGACGGCGTTCCCGGTCGCGATGGCGCGGGGCGCCGCGTTCGACGACCAGCTCGAGTACCAGATCGGCATGGCGATCGGGGACGAGATGCTCGCCTCGGGCAACACGATGATGCTGGCCCCGACGGTGAACATCCTGCGCCATCCGGCCTGGGGCCGCGCGCAGGAGACCTACGGCGAGGACGTGTTCCTGCTCGGCCGCCTCGGCAGCGCGTTCGTCCAGGGCGTGCAGCAGTACGCCGCCGCCTGCGCGAAGCACTACGCCGCCAACAACATCGAGAACGGCCGCGAGACCGCGGTCGCCACGATGAGCAGCGAGCAGACGCTGCGCGAGATCTACGCCCGCCACTTCGGCATGATCATCCAGGAGGGCGGCGTCTCGTCGATCATGGCGTCGTACAACCAGGTGGGCGTCGCGGGCGGCGCGGCCGCGCAGCACTCGACGCAGAGCTCGCACCTGCTGACCGACATCCTGCGCACCGACTTCGGCTTCAAGGGGTTCGTGCTCAGCGACTGGTGGGCGATGCCCAACGGCAACCAGGTCCCGTACCCGTCGACGAGCACGCTGCAGCCGACCGCGCTGCAGGCGTTCCAGGCGGGCCTCGATATGGAGCTGCCCTGGCGATACAACTACTCGACGCTGCCGAACCTGGTGACGGCGAACATGATCACGTCGCCGCAGATGGCGGCGGCGGTCGCGCGCATCCTCGAGCAGAAGATGCGCTTCAAGGTCGACAAGATCAGCGGCGCGATCGGCCTCAAGACGCCGTTCAGCACCTACGACACGAACAGCGCCTCGATCGCCAACAACAACGTGAGCAACCCCGCGATCGGCATGAGCCACATCGCCCTGGCCCAGAAGGCGGCCGAGGAGTCGATGGTGCTGCTCAAGAACAGCAACAACACGCTGCCGATCAAGTCGACGGTGCGGAACATCGCGGTCATCGGCGCGAACGTGAAGTACTCGGTGCAGTCGACGAGCAGCCAGGATCCGTGCAGCTCCAGCGGCGGCGCGCTCAACTGCATGCTCGACTTCCCGAGCAACGTCCGGACGGGCGATCTCGGGTCGAGCCGCGTCTTCTCCGACCCGGCCAAGGGCGTCAGCCCGGTCAAAGGGATCATGGCGGCCGCCGCGAGCCACGGCTCACCGACGGTGACCATGTCCAACAGCGCGAGCGCCGCCTCCAGCGCCGACTTCGTCGTCGTCATCGCGAGCCTCACACCGCAAGACAAAAGCGAGGAGTACACGGGCGCCGGCGATCGCACCAGCGGCAGCACCACGTCGCACGCGGTCTCGCTGGGCCTGGACCCGAAGCAGAACAGCGGCGTGCAGAACGCCCTCATCGCCGCCGTCGCCGCCACCGGCAAGCCGTTCGTCGTCGTGCTGGAAGGCGGCAGCGTCATCGACATGAGCGCCTGGTACGCGAGCGCGCCGGCCGTGATCATGGCGTGGTACCCCGGGATGGCGGGCGGCACCGCGCTGGGTCGGATCCTTTTCGGCGACGTCGCGCCGAGCGGCAAGCTGCCCATCACCTGGGACGCAAACACGACCCACTGGCCGAACTTCGCCGAGAGCTCCGGCACGACGACGATGGATTACTTCCTCGGCTACCGGTACTTCGACAAGAACGGGACGGCGCTGACCCCGGCGTCGGGGACCTTCCCGTTCGGCTACGGCCTCTCGTACACGACGTTCAGCTACCACGACCTGTCGGTCCCGTGCTCGACGGTCGCGAAGGACGGCGTCGTCAATCTGCAGGTGCAGGTGACGAACACCGGCAGCGTCGGTGCGCAGGAGAGCGTGCTGGTGTTCGTGTCGTATCCGGGCTCGGCGGTGGCGACGCGCGCCGGCAACTACAAGGAGCTGAAGGCCTACCGCCGCGTCCCCGTGACGATTCCGCCGGGCGGCACAGCGATGGTGCCGATCCCGTTGCGGGTGAAGGACCTCAAGTACTGGGACAATGCCTCGTCCAGCTGGAAGGTGGACGCCGGCATGGTGCGCGTGACGGTGTCGCCGTACGCCGGCGCGCCTGCGTGCACCAGCGCGTCCCAGTCGGGCTGTTCGGTCTCCGATACGTTCATGGTCAACTGAGAGGACGACATCCTTACGATGCGAGCCCGCCGAGCGCTTAGGCCCGAACTATCAAATCGGGAAC
>DATMZL010001574.1:0-4079 GCA_035607075.1 Polyangia bacterium | reverse complement strand
GGTCAACACGCCACCGAACCTCGATCCCACCCAACCGCCGTCCTCGGTGACGATCGCGCCCGGCCGGTATCCTGCGCTCGACGTCAAGTCGAGCCGCACGCTGCGCCTGACCGCGGGCGAGTATTTTCTCGACGGTCTCATGGTCGAGTCTGGCGGCGGTCTGCAGATCGACGGCAGCGGTGGCCCGGTCTTCGTCTACATCCAGGACGGCGGCTTCACCTTCCGAGGCAGCATGGCGGGCGGGGTCAACACGCCGGGAATGCCGGTTCCCAGCCTAACGGTGATGACGACCGGCTCGGTGACCGCCGAAACGCCCTTCACGGGCGTGCTGATCGCGCCGAACGGTTCCGTCAGCCTCAAAGGAAACTTCGCGAACCACCAGGGCGCGGTGTTCGCCCGGAACATCACCATCTTCGAGAACAACCGCATCTTCCACTATCGCGATCCCTACAGCTTCCGCGGCTTCGGCCCGACCGATCCCAACGTCGCGATCGGCGATCGCGCGTCGGTCACCGGCGGAAGCATCCGGCGTCCCGTGGCGGACGTGACGGACGAGGCCAATCAAACCGAGTCTGTCTCGGCGGTCAGCCGCAACGGGACCGACACCTTCATCACCGTCGGGTACAACGACTTCACAACCTCACCGTTGACCACGTCGATCCAGTACACGGACTTCACCGTGACCGGCGACGCGCGGGACGGGAATGGGCGTCTCGTGAACGAATTCACGTCGCTGATGGGTTGGTCGTTCAGCACCGACGGTGGACGGACCTTCACTTACGGTGGTCGCGTCCCGCCGCCGCAGAACTGGTCGATCATCTGGGGCGATCCCGCCATCGCCAAGGCCAGCATCGACGATCCGAACGTCTACTACGCGCAGATGTCGGGCACGACCACCAAGTTCAGGAGTGGGTGGGATCCCATCCTGCAGGCGGTCTTGGGCCCGGTCACGGACGCGGTCCTCGACGGTCATTGCGTCGCGCGCTCGACCGATCGGGGACGGACATTTCCGATCGTCAAGTGCACGAGCGGCAACTTCCAGGACGGAACCGCGCTGGCGGTCGCGATCGATTCCAACAACCGCCGGAAGGTTTACCTGATCGGGAGCAAGGCGGTCATCTCGCGGCTGGACGGAGACTCGATGACGTTCGATAACGTCACCTACGAAAATCCGATCGTGGCGGGCCCCAACCAGGAGCTCGCCCATCATCCGCGCATGCGCGTGTACAAGGGGATCCTGTACGTCGCCCGGCTGCTCCTGACCGGAAGACTCCAGGATGGCACGGCCGTCGCCGTCAACCGGCTGAACGCCTTCACGAACTCCACCACGTGGATGGGGCAAGTCAACGTGGCGACAAACGTCAGCAACACCAAAATCGATCTCGGCGACGGAAGGGTGTTTGCCCTCGGCGATGAATTCTCGTTCGATCTCGGGCCGGATGCGAACGGCGTCGACAAGCTTCGCGTCATGTACGTTGCGACGGACACGAACCCGACCACGCCGGGCAGCCGCGTGGAGGTTCGGGAGTGCGATCTCGACCTGACGAACTGCCGGACGACCGGCTGGTCGACGGCCGGCAACGCCGGCGACGAGGTGGATCCCAACCTGCGCTTCGGCGGCGGGCGCTGGGTCGCGGCCTGGCGCGAACGGGATCCGGGCGCCGTTCCCAACACTGTCCACGCGGTCGCCGGGCAGCTCAACACCGGCATCAGCGGCGTCGAGGCGCTTGTCCAGCGCTCCCTGACCCCCAACATCGTTCCGTGCACCTTCGGCGCAGCCGGGTTCTCGCGCTTGGGCGAGTACGACCACATCGACGCGCTCGGTGACGGGCGCTTCTTCGCACCCTATCCGGTCAGCGGCCCCGGCTGCCGGTGGCATGGGTTGTTCACCTCCGACACGCACATCAGCGGAACCGTCTTCGGTTTCTGAGCGGCTCGTTCGAGCGGCGCCCTGACGGCGCGCGCGACAATCCGGGTGGCCCCACGTCCGGATCGCGGGGAGGAACCAAGGCTCATGTACATCGTCTGGGGAAGTTCGGTGAAGCATCAGGCGCTGGGGCCGCGGAGTGCGACGTGTGTCGCCTGCCGGCAGGAGACGACGCACGTGCTGATGCGGAACTACGCCGTCAGGCACGTGTACTGGTTCCCCCTGTTCTCGACGAACGCGAGCTACACGAAGGCTTGCGAGCGCTGCAACCTCATCACGCCGACCGGAGAGCCCGCGCCCGGAACCGTACGCCGCGAGCCGTTCCTTCATCGGATGGGCTTCATCTTTCCCGTCGGCTTCCTGGTGCTGCCGATGCTTTTCGCGCTGGTCGGCATCGTGTTCGGCGCCGGTGCCGGCAAGCTGGCGTCGGCCGGCTCCGAGGCGACGTCCCTGGTCGGGGTCGGTGGTCACTTTCACACCGATGACACCGATCGTGCCGCCAGGAGCGCCGTGCAGGCGCTGTTCGATCGCTTGGACACGCAGAGGACGACGGTCACCGCGACGTCGGCGCGGATCGATGGTCACACGGTGCGCTTGCTGACAGCTCAGTATTCGCAGCTGCGGAGGATGAACGATCGCGATCGCCTGCGGCTCATGAGCAGGATCGAGGAGATCGTGGACGCGAGCTTCGCGGGCGACGAGGTCTTCCTCGGCCTGAAAGGGCGGTTGCTGTGGGGCGGGCACGCGCATCGCCAGGCGGGCGACGCCTGGATCCATGTCGTCGACGAGACCGATCCGGAGAAAGACGCGTTCGCGCGCTATCACGACATCGAGCTCGCCGCCGCACAAGCGCCTGCCGCGGACGTCGACGCGCATCCTTGATTCGCGTGGGAAGCCGGCGAGCTTTGCTCGCCGCGAACCATCGCGGGAGGGTTTGGGAACCCTCTCAGGGTTCCCATCCTTGATCGTTGAAGCGTAAACACACCGTTGCTTGACGGGCGGCGCCCGGTTTTGGACGCTTACGTTGCCGCTGGGATTGGGTCGGCGTGGGCGGATCTCTTCGGCCAAACGAAAGGAGAGATCCGATGAAGCTCGCAACGTACAACGTAGAGAACCTGTTCCAGCGCGCGCACGCGCTCAACCTCGCCACGTGGCATGACGGGAAGGACATCCTCGAGAAGTTCAGCGAGCTGAACGGGGTCTTCAACAAAGCGACCTACAGCGCGGTCGACAAGGCGAAGATCGTCCAGCTGGTGACGGCGCTTGGGCTGGCCCAGAAGGACGACGGCAGCGACTTC
This sequence comes from Polyangia bacterium, assembly GCA_035607075.1. Classification (GTDB taxonomy): domain Bacteria; phylum Myxococcota_A; class Polyangia; order Fen-1088; family Fen-1088; genus JADGRB01. Next base: position 854 of record DATMZL010001574.1, on the reverse strand, counting down.
GTCATTCTTCGCCAGAACAAGGGCAAGCTGCTGACGCGGCATCAGAACGGCACCATCGAGGTTGTCGCGGGCGGGCGATCCGACTGGGTGGGATGGCTGGACCTCAAGATCACGGACGTCGACGAGGTCGCCACCCGAAACACCGCCCGCGTCGTCAAGGACGTGGACGCTGATGTCCTCGCGGTGTGCGAGGTCGAGAACCGCGCGGCGCTGCTCCGCTTCTCGCAGCTGCTGCCCGCCGTGCAAGGGCACCCGTACGCGCACGCGATGGTGATTGACGGGAACGACGAGCGGGGAATCGACTGCGGCATCATGACCCGCGCCGGCTACACGATCGATTGGATGCAAAGTCACGTGGACGACAAGGACGGCGAAGGCGAAATCTTCAGCCGCGACTGCGCGGAGTACGTGATCCGGACGCCCGCGGGAAACGAGCTCTTCGTCCTGGTGAACCACCTCAAGAGCAAGGGATTCGGAAAGCAGGATGACAACGACAGGAAGCGGAAGCGGCAGGCGGCTCGCATCAAGAAGATCTACGAGGGTCTGAGCCAGGCCGGGTTCGCCAACGTCGCCGTCGTGGGCGACTTCAACGACGTGGTGACCAACCCGCCGCTCGCGGCGCTTCACGATACGGACCTGCGCGACATTAGTACGCACCCGAGCTTCGTCAGCGACGGACGGGCGGGCACGTTCGCGAACGGAAACGCGAGCGAGAAGATCGACTACATCCTTCTGTCGCCGGCGTTGTACGCGCGGGTGCAATCGGGCGGCGTCGAACGGCGGGGCGTGTGGGGCGGCGCGGACGGCAAGCTTTTCCCGCACTACCCGCAGATCAAGAAGGCGGGCGAGGCCGC
>DATMZL010001045.1:0-5981 GCA_035607075.1 Polyangia bacterium | reverse complement strand
AGCCTCGGAAGAGAAACCCGCCGCCAAGACGAAGAAGCCCACCAAGAAGAAGTAGAAGAAGCAGCGATCGCCCGTTCAGGCAGCGCCGCGACCGCTCGGGCGTACGCGGCGACGCTTCGCCGCCCCGGCGCGCGGCGCGCGTGCGCCGGTTGTTAGTGTGGTCGCATGCAAACCAGCCTGGCGCCCAAGACGCAGCCGCTATCGCAACCGACCGAGCCTGGCCCGCCGTTCGAGAGCCCCAGGCTGTCCTGGTTCACGGCGACGCTGCTCGCGCTTGGCGGCATCCTGCTGCCGGCCCTCACGCTGCTGGTCGAATCGCAGTCGCACATGTGCGCGAAGATCTTCTTCGACCCGTTGCCCACCGTCGGCCACGTGTTCGCGCTCGCCGCGGTGCCGCTGGCGAACCTCGTGTCGCTCTGGGTCTTGGTGCGCCGCGACGGCGCGCGCGTCGAAGCGGTCATCTTCGCGCAGGCGGTGGCGGTCGCGATCTCGGCCGCCTACGCGGCGCGGTTCGCTCCGATCACGCCCATGGCGATCTACGGCGTGACGTTCTACGGCCTGGGTCTGCTGCCGCTGTCGCCGCTGCTCTCGCTATTCGCCGGGCTGCGCACGTTGCTGGCGCTGCGCCGGCTGCGCCGCGCGCTGGGGCGGCCCGCGCATCGCGCGGTGCTGGGCGGGTTCGCGGCCGGCATCGGGGTGCTGATCGCGTTGAACCTTCCGCTGATGCTGACGGGCTGGACGGGCATGGTCCGATGACGCCCGCCGCCCGCTGACCGTTGACCCAGATTCCCGGGTACAATGTCCCCGCCGGAGACGCGGGTGGCACTGGACAACACCGTCGAGGTCGAAACACCCGAGCACGTGCACTTCCGGTACCGCGTGGCGGGGCCGGTGCGCCGCATGCTCGCCTACGCGATCGACTTCGTGATCCGAGCGCTCGTGCTCGTCTTCCTGGGCGTCCTCGTGTCGATCGCGATGCAGGGGTCACAGGCCGTGCTGGGCGTCATCCTGGTCCTCGCCTTCATCCTCGAGTGGGGCTACTACGTTTTCTTCGAGACCATCTGGAGCGGCCGCACGCTGGGGAAGCGCGCGCTCTCGCTGCGCGTGGTCAAGGAGGGCGGCTATCCGATAGGGGTGATCGACAGCATCCTGCGCAACCTCCTCCGCGGCGCCGACATCCTTCCGCTCTTCTACGTCATCGGCCTGTTCGTGATGGGCGGCGACTCGCGCTTTCGGCGCATCGGCGATCGTGTCGCCGGGACGCTGGTCGTCGTGGAAGAGCGCAGCCGCGTGGCCGCGGCGCTGACGATCACGCCGACGCCCACCGCCACCGAGCTGGAGGGCTTCCCGCAACGGCCGCCGCTCTCGGCGTGGGAACGCGAGACGCTGGAGCTCTTTCTCCGCCGCTCCGATTTGACCCCGGCGCGGCGCGAAGAGCTGGCGCAGATGATCGCCCCCGCCCTCGCGCAGCGGATGGGCGTGACGATGCGGAATCCCGTGCGCTTCCTCGCGCTGCTCCACCATCGGATCGCCGCGAGCGCGCGGCCGCGCGCTTGATGAACGTGATCTGATGCGACCCCAGGACGAATTCGTCGCCGCCCGCAAGTCGAACTGGGACGAGCTGGAGCAGCTCCTCTCCCAAGGCTTTCGTAGTCTGCCGCCGGTTTCGATCGCACGCGCCGCCGCCCTCTACCGCGCCGTCTCGTCCGATCTGATGCGCGCCGAGGCGGCCGGCTACAGCCCCGACGTCATCGCGCTGCTCGACGGGCTGGCCGCGCGCGCGCACAACACGCTGTACACGGCGCCGCCTTACCGGATGCGCGCGGTGTGGGAGCTGATCGCCGCCGATTTCCCGCGCACGCTGCGCAAGCACATCCGCTTCTTCGGGCTGGCCGTCGCGCTGTTCGTGCTGCCGGGCGTCCTCGGCTTCGTTGGCGCGCTTCGCTCGCGCGCCTTCGCGCTGCAGATCTTGCCGTCCGATTCCGTCGAGCAAATGGAAGAGGCGTACGCGGAGGGGTTCAACAAGGGCCGCGAAACCAGCGCCAACACGCTGATGACGGGGTTCTACGTCTTCAACAACATCGGCATCGCGTTCCGCTGCTTCGCGACCGGCGTCCTGTTCGGCCTGGGCAGCGTCTTCTTCCTCGTCTACAACGGCCTCACGATCGGCGCTGTCGCCGGCCTGGTCACCGCCGCCGGGCACGGGAAGAACCTGCTGACGTTCACCTGCACGCACGGCGCGTTCGAGCTCACGGCGATCGTGATCTCCGCGACCGCGGGCATGGTGATGGGCTACGCGCTGGTCGACACGCGCGGCCGCACCCGTTTCGGATCGCTGCGCGCGCACGCCCGCGACATCGTCTATCTGGTGACGGGCGCGGCGATGATGCTGGCGATCGCGGCGTGCATCGAGGGCTTCTGGTCGCCGTCGGGCGTCCGGGCCCCCATCAAGTGGGGCGCCGCCATCGCCGCCTATTTGCTGGTCATCACTTACCTGACGCTGGCGGGGCGAGTGCGCCGGCCGGCCGCCGCACCGGCGGCGACGGCGGCAGCGGCAGCAGCGGAGAGCCGGCCGTGAACCTGCTCGCGGCGCGCGTCGTCTTGCGGCAGCGGTCGTTCGCCGATTCGGTGGATCTGGCGCTGCCGTTCTGCCTCACCAACAAGCGCCCGCTGGGGATCCTGACGCTTGTGATCCTGGGACCGATCGCGGCGCTGCTCGCGTACCTGCGCATCGCGCGACACTGGCCGTGGACCGAGCTTTGGTTCCTGTGCGCGGGCGTCTCGCTGCTCGCGGAGGGCGCTTTCACGGTGGCGCTGGGCGAGCTGCTGTTCAAGCCGCCCGGCGAGGCGCGGGTGCGGACGTTCGTCGCGCGCTATCTCCGCCGTCTTCCGGCGCTGGTGTTCGCCGCCGTGATCCGCGCGGTGCTTCTGGTGTGCACGCTGCTGATCCTAGCGCCGACGAGCATCTTCGTGCCCGAGGCGATGCTGCTCGAGGGCGCGCCCTACGGCCGCGCGCTGGCGCGCAGCCGGGCGCTGGCGCGGAATCGGGTGGGGTTTTGCCTGGGCATCTGGCTGGCGGCGGTGTTCCTGCCTGCGGTGGGCGCGGCGTCGATCGATCTCCTGTTCAACTCGGTGACGCACTACGTGCTGCAGCTCGGTTACCCGACGGGCGAGCTGTTCACCGACGGCGGCTCGGGCTTCGCGGTGCTGGGGGCGTTGCTGGCGGTACCGGTGGTCGCCGCGGTGCGGTTCCTCGGCTACGTCGACCTCCGCACGCGCAAGGAAGGCTGGGACATCCAGCTCCGGTTCGTGGCCCTCGCCGAGCAAAACGCCCTCGGACGAAAGCGCGCCGCGTGACGGCTGCGCCGCTCTTCATCGTACTGGCGCTCGCGCCGGCCGCGGCGGACGCCGGCGCGGTCCCCGAGACGGGCGGCGCCTCCGCGCCCGCGCCCGCCGGACGGGAGCCCGTGCAAACGGACAGCTTCCCGCGCAAGCCGATCCCGCCGCTGGTAAAGCAGGTGTTTTCGAGAGGCGACGTCTGGTTCTGTTCGGATCCGCACTACCCGCTGACCAAGGAAGACGTCAAATGGTGCGCGCTCATCCCGAAGAATGACGACCGTTGTCCGGCGCTCACCCGCGCGTGCGCGCAAGGCGCGACCGCCGGGCTGGTCAGCCGGTACGCCCGCAAGGAGGAGAGCAGCTCGTCGTTCTCGATCCCGATCGCCGGCGGAATCGTTCGCCTCCTCCTCTGGGGCCTCCTGGCGGCCGTCGTTTTGTTCGTCATCTACGTGCTGGCCAAGAACTTCATGAAGCAGCGCCGGCCCGACGAGGATGAAGCGGTCGAAGTCGCCGCGCCGGGCGTCGACGAGGCCGCCGCGGCCGTGGCGCGGCAGATCGAGACCGACGTCCAGCGGCTGCTCGAACGCGCGCGCGCCGCGGCCGCCGCCGGCGACTACCTGGCCGCGATCGGGGACGCGTACGCGGCGCTGTTGCGCAAGCTGGAGGGCGCGGGCGTCGTGACCGTCGAGTCGCACCGCACCAACGGCGACCACGTGCGCGACGTCGGCCGCCAGCACCCGGCGCTGCGTCCGCTGATGCAGACCGTCGTCCGCCACGTCGAGGAGGTGCAGTTCGGCGGCGGCGACGCCACCGACAGCCGGTTCCGCTCCGTCATGCTCGACGTCATCCGGCTGCTGAACGAACGCCTCGCCACGTTGCTGCCTTTGATCGCCAAACTGGCGCTGGCCGTTGGCCTGGCCGGGTCGATCTCCAGCTGCAAAGTCGAGCGCGACCGCTGGGAACGATCGACCTCCGGGCGCGCGCTGGTGTTCGACATGCTGCAACGTTACGGGTTCACGACGCGCGAACGTCTCGCGCCGCTGTCCAAGCTCGACAAGACGGTCTCGTCGCTGGTGCTGCTGCCCGGCGCGAACGTCGACGACGCCGGCTGGCAAGGCATCGCGAGCTGGATCGGCGACGGGGGAACGCTGATCGTGGCCGGAGGCTCGCACACCTTGCCCGACTGGATCGGCGCGACGATCAGTCCGGACGTGCCGTCGTCATCGATTATTTCGGAGGCGCTCACCGTGCCGTCCGACCAGGCCGATCGCCTGCCCAAGGTCAGCGCGGTCGTGCCCGGCGATCGGCAGATCCAGATCGGCAAGGCCGGCAGCGGAGGCACGGGCGGCATCGGCGGCAACACCGGCAACACCGGCAACACGGGCAACACCGGCAACACCGGCAACACCGGATCGAAGTCCGGCCAGGTCAACCAAGCGGGCGACGAGGAGGACGCGCCGCCCGCGCCGCTGATCATGCGGGGCCGGAACCTGTACGCTGTCGAACGCACCTACGAGAACGGCGGGCGGGCGGTCGTGCTGGCCGACGACGAGCTGCTGAACAACGTCTCGCTGCTGGTCGGCGAGAACGCGTTGTTGCTCGTCGAGCTGCTGCGCCCGGGTGGCCGGAAGATCGAGATCGCGGGCGAGCTCACCGGCCTCGTGTCGAAGGACCCGGTGACGTCGGTGCAGCGCGGCCGCCTCGCGCCGGCGCTGCTGCAGCTGCTGCTCCTGATCGTGCTTTTCTTCGTCTACAAGGGCGCGCACTTCGGCCGCCCCGTCGACCCGATCGCGGCGACGCGGCGCCGCTTCTCGGAGCACGCGCGGGCGATCGGGATGATGTACGGACGCCGGCGCGCGGGACGCCACGCGCTGGAGATCTACGGCAGCTACGCGCTGGAACGGATGCGCGAGCGCCTGAATCTCTCCGGTGGCAAGGGGATGCTCGCCGTCGCCGAGGAGGTGGCCACTCGCACGGGCCGCCCGCTGGGCGACGTCATGCGCGTGCTGGTCGAATCGCGCCCGCCGAACCAGGCGCCGGCCGATCTGGTGCGCGACGCCGCCATACAAGAAGCCAACGTGGCAAAGGACTTGGCAACACTCCGCGACCTCGCAACACTGCTCACAACAGGGACCCTGGGAGGGTCCCAACCCCCGCGATGAGCTCCGGCAGGCAAAGCCCGCCGTCGTTCGGCGCGATAAACAGGAGGGGCTGGTGAACGTATCGGTGCTCAAAGAAAAACTTGATCGTATCCGCGCCGAGATCGGGCGCGCCGTGATCGGACAAGAAGACGTCATCGACCACACGTTGATCGCCGTGCTCGCGCGCGGCCACGTGCTGCTGGAGGGCGCGCCCGGCCTCGGCAAGACGCTGCTGGTGCGGACGCTGGGGCGCGTGCTCGGCTGCGAGAGCAAGCGGATCCAGTTCACGCCCGACCTGATGCCGTCCGACGTGACCGGCGGCAACGTGTTCAACCAGCAGCGGGGCGCGTTCGAGTTCTTGCGCGGCCCGGTGTTCACGCAGCTGCTGCTGGCCGACGAGATAAACCGCGCCCCCGCCAAGACGCAGTCGGCGCTGCTCGAGGCGATGCAGGAACGCAGCGTCACCGTCGACGGCACGACGCGCCCGCTCCCCGAGCCGTT
>DATMZL010000609.1:0-7437 GCA_035607075.1 Polyangia bacterium | reverse complement strand
GCACCGATCACCGGCTGGCAGATCTTTCGCGCCAGCTGGCCGATTCCACGCTGACGCGCACGCTGATCCTGGACGTGGGCGGGGCCGATCCAACCGCCGTGAAGACCGCCGCCGCCGCGATTGCGGTCCGCCTCGCGGCGGACCCCGAGGTCGCCTGGCTGGAACGGGGCCCGACGCCGGCGCTGGCCGAGGCGGTCTACAAGCTGTACGCGCAGCGCCTGCCCTACTTCGTATCGGACCGCCCCGAGACCGAGGTGCCGGCCGCGCTGTCCGACGCGGCGCTCGAGCGCGCCGCGCGCGCTCTCAAGCAGCAGATGTCATCGCCGATGGCGTCGATGTTCTCCCGCCTGGCGCCGTCGGACCCGCTGGGGTGGTTCCCGGCCATCCTCCGCCGCTTCGAACGCGCGCGCGCCGGAACGCTGGAGGTCGACGGCGACCAGTTCGTCACGCCCGATCGCCGCCACGCCATCATCTTCGTCGGCGCGCGGCATTCGGCCCTCGACAGCGCCGCCCAGCGCCCGCTGCTCGCCGCGATTCGCCGCGCCTTCGACGACGCGAACGGCCGGGCCGGCGGCGGCCTGACGCTGCAGCAGGCGGGCGTGGCGCCCATCGCCGTCGACGCCGAACGGCGGATGAGCAGCGACCTCAAGCAGATCTCGACGCTGTCGACGGTCGCGGTGCTGCTGGTGCTGATCCTGATGTTCACTTCGCTGCGAAACATCCTGATCGGCATCCTGCCCGTCGTGGGCGGCGGGCTCGCGTCTATCACGGCGGCGTTGCTGCTGTTCGGCCAGGTGCACGGGTTGACGCTGGCGATCGGCTCGACGCTGATCGGCGCCGCCATCGACTACCCGATCCTTGTGATCACCCACCGCGTGCTGGCGCCCGACGAAACGGCCGAGGCCGCGATCGACCGCGTCTGGATGGGCGCGCTGATGGGCGGGATCACGACAGCGGCCGGATTCGTGGCGCTGATCTGGACGTCATTCCCCGGCGTGCGCGAGATGGCGGTCGCTTCGGCGGTCGGCATGCTGGCTGCGGTCGCGGTCACGCGCTTCGTGCTGCCGCCGCTCCTGCGCGCGCGGCCGCGCCGTGCCGTCTGGCTGGAACGGGGTTCGGCGGCCGGCGAGCGTGCGCTCGACTGGCTGCGCCGCCACCGGCGAACCGCCGCCGCCTTCGTCGGGCTGGCCGGCCTCGCTTGCCTGATCGGCTTGCCGATGCTCCGCTGGCGCGATTCGCTGGCCGACATCAACGCGGCGGATCCCGCGCTGAAGGCCGAGACGGAACGCGTGCGCGCGCTGGTGTCGCGCGTCGACGAGGGCCGCCTGGTGATCGCCAGCGCGCGCGACGAGCAGGAGGCGCTGCGGGTGAACGACCAGGTCGCCGCTCGGCTCGAGCGCGCACGGCAGGACGGTCTCGTCAGCGCGGTCGTCTCGCTGCACGCGTTCTTGTGGTCGGCTGAGCTGCAGAGCCGCAGCCGCGCGGCGGTCGCGGCCGTTCCCGACCTGGCGGGGCGCACGCTGGCAGCGCTGGAGCGGGAGGGGTTCAAGCGCGACGCGTTCCAGCCGTTTCGCGAAGCCGTCGGCGCGCTGCACGCGCCGCCGACCGTGCCCCCGCTGCGCCTCGCCGATCTGCGGGCCTCGCCGCTGGACGCCGTCGTGCGGCCGTTCATCGTCCAGCTCGGCGACGAGATCGGCATCCTGACCTTCGTGCGTGATCTGAAAGATCCCGCCGCGCTCACCGCGACCCTCGCGGATCTCCCCGGCGTGCGCATCTTCGACCAGGTGCGCTTCCTAAACGAGACCTACGCGCGCTTCCGGATCCAGTCCCTGCAGGCGATCGGCATCGGCCACGTCCTCATCTTTGTGATCCTCTTCTTCCGTTACCGGCGGATCCGGCCCGTGCTGGCGGCCCTGGTTCCGGCGGTGCTGGCCGGAGCGGCGACGCTCGGCGTGCTCGGCCTGATTGGCGTCGAGGCCAACCTGCTGCACGTCCTCTCGCTGCTGATGGTGCTGAGCATGGGCGTCGACTACACGGTCTTCCTCGTCGAGTGCGGCCGCGAACGAAACCTGGGCCCGACCACGATGAGCCTGTGGGGCGCGGCGATCACGACGATGCTCTCGTTCGGCTTGCTGGCGCTGTCACGGACGCAGGCCCTGCGCGCGATCGGGCTCACCGTGGGGATCGGTACGGCGCTCAGCTTTTTGCTCGCGCCGCTGACGCTGGCGATCATGCGCGGCGAATGGCAACCCCCGACGAAGGAAGGCGACGCCCGATGACGCCGGCCCCTCACCCTAACCCTCTCCCCGCTTCGCGGGGCGAGGGGACCGGATCCGGATCCCCGCATGTGCGCCGCGCGGCGTTCATCACCCTGCTCACCCTGCTCGCGACCGCCTGTATTCATCACGAGACCGCGCCGCCACCGCGCGCCCCGGTGACGCCCCCCACCGCGGCCGAGCTGCCGCCGCCCGACGCGATCCCCGGAACGTTCGCGTTGCGCCAAAAGCTGACCGCCAGCTCGCCGAAGGGCGGCGGGAGCTTCGAGGCCGTGCTGCAGAAGCAGCCGGGGACGCTGACGCTTGTCGGGCTGACGCCCTATGGCTCGCGCGCGTTCCTGCTGCAGCAGACGAAGGGCGACGTGCAGTTCACGAAGTACGTCCCGCGCGAGCTGCCGTTCGCGCCGACGTTCTTGCTGCTCGACATCCACCGCGTGCTCGCCACGTGGCTGGGCCCGCCGCTGATCACGGGCGAGCGCTCGGGGCAGGTCGGCGACGAGACCATCCGCGAGCGCTGGCAAGCCGGCAAGCTGATCGAGCGGACGTTCGACAGCGCGACGGCGAACCCGGCGGGAACGATCGCGATCAGCTACGCGGGGTACGACGCGTCGAATGTCGCGACACACATCACCCTTCAAAATGCACGTCTCGATTATCGGGTCGACATAGAGACGGTGCCCTTCCAGTGACCGCCTGTTGTAAATTCGCTTCCCTGTGTCGACCGCTTTCCCCGTCACCGCTTACGCCGCGATAAACGCCCTGGGAACCACGACCAGGGACGTGGTCGAGCGCCTGCGCGACGGTCAGTCCGGACTCGGCCCCTGCCCGCTCGAGCTGCCCTTCGAGACGCCGACCGGCGCGCTGCCGGTGCCGCCACCCGCGCTGCCCGCGTCGCTGGCGGCGTGGGACAGCCGGACCGCGCGCCTGGCGGTGGCCGGCCTCGACGAGATCCTGCCGGCGCTCGGCCGCGTGATCGCCCGCCGCGGCGCCGATCGCGTCGCGATGATCGTCGGCACGACCACCTCCGGGCTGGGGCGCACCGAGGAGGCCTACCACGAGCTCAAGCGCACGGGCGCGCTGCCGCAGGACTACGAGCTGCACCGCCAGCATTCCTTCGGCGCGATGATGGAGGCGCTGCGCCGCGTGACGGGCATCGGCGGTCCGTGCTTCGCCGTGTCCACCGCGTGTTCCGCCAGCGCGAAGGCGGTCGGCTCCGCGCAGCGGCTGCTCGCCACCGGCGCCGTCGACGCCGTGCTGGTCGGCGGCGTGGACGCGCTGTCGCAGACCACGCTGCGCGGCTTCAACAGTCTCCAGATCCTGAGCCCGGTGTTCTGCCGCCCGCTCTCTCGCGAGCGACGGGGCATCAACATCGGCGAGGGGGCAGCGTATCTACTGATCGAACGCGACGGCGACGCGAGCACGCGCCTGCTGGGCGTCGGCGAATCATCCGACGCGCACCACATGTCCGCGCCCGATCCGACCGGCGAGGGCGCGCGCACGGCGATGGCCGCGGCGATCGCGCAGGCCGGCGTGTCGGCCGACGACGTCGACTACATCAACGCGCACAGCCCGGGGACGCGTCTCAACGATCTCTCCGAGGGCCTCGCGATCACGTCGCTGTTCGGCGGGCGCGTGCCGGTGGCGTCGACGAAGGGCTGCACCGGACACCTGCTGGGCGCCGGCGGCGCGACCGAGGCTATCTTCTCGATCGTCGCCATCGAGCAAGGGTGGATCCCGCGCAGCGTCGGTGCCGATCCGGTCGACGTCGACCTCGGACTCAACGTTCCGACCGCGCGCCTCGACACGCGCTGCCGCAACGTGCTCAGCAATTCGTTCGCGTTCGGCGGGAACAACGTGAGCCTGCTGTTCGGCGAGGCGAGCTGACCATGCGCGCGCGCGTCCTCGGAATGGGTCTGTGGATGCCGGGCTTTCCGGATGTCGCCAGCTGGCTTTCGGGACAGGCGGTCGCGGGGGCGGACGCACCCAACGCCCCGCCCACGCAGCGGCGCCGCAGCAGCCTGCTGGTGAACATGGTGTCCGACGTCGCGGCCCAGGCGAGCGCGCAAGCCGGCATTCCGCTGTCGCGCCTGCGCGTCGTCGTCGGCTCTGCGTTCGGCGAGCTGGCGACGCTGGTCGAGATGCTGGAAGAGCGCGAGCGCGACGGTTTGCTCTCGCCCCTCCGCTTCCAGAACAGCGTCCACAACGCCGCCGCCGGCCAGCTATCGATCGCTCACAAGAACAAAACGCCGGCGATGTCGCTGGCGGCCGGCAACGACACGGCCGCGATGGTGCTGCTCGAGGCGCTGACGCTGCTGGCGCTGGGTGGCGACGAGGTCCTCGCCGTCGTCGCCGACGAGGCGCTGCCGCAATCGATCCGGCCCGGGCACGTCACCGGCGCGGTCTCGGCGGCGCTCGTGCTCGGCGCAACCGGCGCCGCGACAAACGGGGCGCGACCGCCGCTTGCGGTCCTGGAGGACCTCACCCAAACGACTCCCGCATCAGGCTCCGTCGCGCGGCCACAAGAGGTCGACGGCCCGTCCGCGGCGATCCTGCCGCTCATCGACGCGCTCGGGCGGGGCGGATCGGGACGGATCGCCGTGAGCCCGGCGGAGGACCCGTGCTGGTCGATCGAGGTTCGCCGCGCGTGACGACGTACCCGCCCATCGTCGAATTGGTGCCCCATCGACCGCCGATGCTGCTTCTGGACCGCGTGCTGTCGTACGATGGCGAGCGCGTGGTGTGTGAAACCGTGCTGGAAGACCATTCTCCCTTTGCCGAACAGGGAGAGGTGCCGGCCGTCGTCGGCATCGAATACATGGCCCAGACGATCGCCGCCGGCGCCGGCCTGTCCGCGCGCGACAAGGGCAATGCCTCCAGCCAGATGGGATTCCTGCTCGGGTGCCGCAACCTGACGATCGCCGTCGACAGCTTCCAGGTCGGCGATCGGCTGACGATCGAAGCCCGCCGGACGTGGGGCGAGAACCACATCGGCAGCTTCGCGTGCAAGGTGCAGCGGGGCGACGAGGTGCTTGTCGAGGGCGCGCTGACCGTGTACCAGGGCCCGCTGCCCGAGGACATGGCCCGATGACGAAGGTCGCGCTCGTGACGGGCGCCAGCCGCGGGATCGGCGCCGCGATCGCGCGCGAGTTGGCGGCCGCGGGCTGCCGCATCCTGCTCAACTACCGCAGCGACGAGCGCGGCGCGACCGAGGTACGGGACGCGATCGCGGCGGCGGGCGGCGAGGCGACTTTGCTGCGCTTCGACGTCGCCGACGCCGCCGAGACGGCCGCGGCGCTGGCGCCCTTCAGCGGCGACGGTGACGGCGGCTCCGTCATCGACGTCGTCGTCAACAACGCCGGCGTGGTCAAAGACTCCCCGTTCCCGACCCAGGCGCTCGCCGACTGGGAGCGCGTCACGCGCACTTCGCTGGACGGGTTCTTCAACGTGACGCGCCCGCTGGTGATGCCGCTGGTCCGGCGCAGGTGGGGCCGGATCATCAATATCGCCTCGCTGGCCGGCCTGGTCGGCAACCGCGGCCAGGTCAGCTACTCGGCCGCCAAGGCGGGGTTGATCGGCGCGACGCGGTCGCTCGCCAAGGAGGTCGCGAAACGGAACGTCACCGTGAATGCGGTGGCGCCCGGCCTCATCGATACCGACATGCTGAAACAGATCCCGGTCGACGACCTGACGAAGCTGATCCCGATGCGACGGCTCGGGCTTCCCTCCGAGGTGGCGAAGCTGGTGCGGTTCCTCGCCAGCGACGACGCCGCGTACATCACCGGGCAGGTGATCACGATCGACGGAGGGCTGGCGTGAGCGCGGGCGCGGGCGGCCGCCGCGTCGTTGTCACGGGCATCGGCATCGCGTCGCCGCTCGGTAACGATCTGCCGACGGCGGTCGCGGCGCTGCGCGAAGGACGGCACGGCATCGTTCCGATGCCCGAGTGGGCCGAGGTCCAGGGCCTGTCGACACGGCTGGCCGGCCTCGCGAAGGACGTTCCGTTCGACGGCTACCCGCGCAAGAAGACGCGCAGCATGGGACGTGTCGCGCTGCTGGCGACGTACGCGACGGAGCGCGCCCTCGCCGACGCGGGCATCGGCGCGGACCTGACCTCGGCGCCGGACGTCGGCCTCGCCTACGGATCGACGGGTGGCTCTTCGACGGCGCAGGAAGAGTTCTGCCGGACGCTGTTCACGCGCAACGGCATGCGCGGCATTCCGTCGACCAGTTACCTCAAGTTCATGAGCAACACCTGCGTCGTGAACCTGGCCAACTTCTTCGGCATCAAGGGACGCGTGATCTCGACCTGCTCGGCGTGCACCAGCGCCAGCAACGCCATCGGCTACGGGTTCGAGGCGATCCGCGCCGGGCAACTGGACGTCATGATCTGCGGCGGCGCCGAGGAGATGCACTTCACGCACGCGGTCGTGTTCGACATCCTTTACGCCACGTCCCGCCACTTCAACGACCGGCCGGGCGAGAGCTCGCGCCCGTTCGACGCCGCCCGCGACGGGCTGGTGGTGGCGGAGGGCGCCGCCACGCTGGTGCTGGAGGAAGAGCAACGGGCAAAGCGGCGCGGCGCGCACATCCACGGCGAGGTGATCGGCTTCGGGACCAGCTGCGACGGGCAGCACGTCACGCAGCCGTCTGCTGACGGGATGGCAGCGGCGATGAAGAACGCGCTGGCCGACGCGCGCATCGCGCCCGACCAGATCGACTACATCAACGCCCACGCGACCGCGACCGAGATCGGCGACATCGCCGAGAGCCAGGCCACGCTTGCCGTGTTCGGCGACCGCGTCCCGATCAGCTCAACCAAAGGACACACCGGCCACACGCTGGGCGCCTGCGGCGGCCTCGAGTCGGCGTTCTGCCTCGCGATGATGAACGGAGGCTTCCTGGTGCCGACGAAGAACCTCGAGAAGCCAGATCCCCGTTGCGCTCCGCTGCGCTATCTGCGAAATGAAACCATCGACGCCAAGGACCTGAACATCGTCATGAACAACAACTTCGCTTTCGGCGGCATCAACACGTCGCTCGTTTTTCGGCGCGTCTAGGAAAATGACGGCGTCCCACAGCGAAAACCGACATGACGTCGTCGTGATCGGCGGCGGCCCCGCGGGATCGACCGCGGCCAACCTGCTGGCGCACGACGGCCACG
>DATMZL010000963.1:0-5042 GCA_035607075.1 Polyangia bacterium | reverse complement strand
GGCGCCACGCTCACGGCAGGCGCAACGGTGGCGGGCGGCGGGGCAGGCGTGACCGCGGGGGTCGGCGCCTCGACGGCTTTCATCCCGAGGCGCCTGGCGAGACCCGCGGCGGCCTCATCGGCGGCCACGAGCCCGCCGCGCGCGACGGCCGACGTAAGCCCAAGGTGGCCATGCTCGGCGCCCTTCTCGAGCGCCTTGACCACCGCGTCACGAATTGGCGTTCCTGACTCAAGGTGTCGCTGGATGCTGCGAGCAAGTGCCTTCCGGCCGAGGCCCCCGGCTACCTCTGTAGTGGATGACGCGGCACGGCCAGCCACGCCCGCGGCGCCCTCGGCGGCCTTCGGTCCTAGCGGAGTCGCCAGCGCGCCGAACTCGCGCGCGCCAGGGACCGCCGCCGCCGCATCCTCGGGCGACGTCTCGGGCACCCCGAAGGCTCGCTCGTTCACCAGGTTGAGCAGCGGGACGTTGCCGTAGGCGCCGCGCAGGACTTCGTTGCCCGTGGCGCCGGCGTGCTCGAGCGCATCGGCCGGGTGGAGTAGGACGCGCCCGGGGAACTCTGCGGCGGCGAGCGCACCGCGGCCGAGCCCCTTGGCCGCCTCGACGGCAGGCTGGATGTTCTGCTTCACGCGCGCCGCTGCATCGGAAAGCGACGTGGGAAGCGACAGGTGCGCCAGCGGTTCCAGTTCGGCGCGTGCGCGCGTGGCGACCTCGGAGAGAAACGGACGCTTCGGTGCGGCGACGGGCTTCGAAGCCGCCTCGACGTCGTCGTCGGTCATGCTCTGCGCTGCGACTTCGTCGTCCGTCACGGCGTCACCGGCTGCCAGTTGTTGGGCCCGACCTTGCGCACGGTGGTCCCGTTCGCGAGAACCTTCGTCGTGCCCACCGGGGCATCGTGGGGCCGCGCGGCGGCGCCCGCGTCGTGCGGCTGCACGCCGGGGCTGCTCTTGCGCAGCGACGTGTTGAGCCGCGTCTGATGCTGGTGCTGTGCCTCGGCGATGTTGTGGTCGAGAACGTCGAGGTTCGCGCCCGACATCCAGCCGTGTCCGGGCGTGCCGCGGGCGCCATTGATCTCGGCCTCGAGCTTCTGCGAAGCGTCCGTGCCGCCGAGGCCATTGTAGACGCGGCCCGCGGCGGCCGCGGCGGCCCCGAGGCTATCCCGGTGCTGGATTTCGTCGATGCTCCACGCGCGTGGTCCGTGCTCCTTCACATAGTCGCGCAGCGCCGTCATGCGCTGGCGGAACTGGTCGAAGGCGGGAATCTGTGTGCGCAGCTTCTTCGCCGCCGCGGCGTCGTCGGCCTTCCCGAGAAAGTTCCCATTCTCATCGGTGACGTCGAGGCTGCCCTTGAGGTTTTCGACGCGCTCTCCCGCGAGCTCGGCGCGCGAGCCCACGCCCGCGGCCTTGCTGCCTGACGCGCGGATGCGGTCGACCTCGGAGCTGACCTGATTGACCTTGTAGCCCGCGGCGCGCCCGAGCGTGTAAATCTCGGGCGTCACAGCGGCGCCCACGGGAAGCGCGTTCACGGCGGCCACGAACTTTTCCAGGCTCGCGCCCGAGCCCCCGCCGCCCTTGCCGCCGCCCTTCGCCTTCGGTGCCGTGCGCTGCCCGTACTGCGTCGTGATGCTGCCTTCGAGATGCCTCATCCCTTCGGCCCGCGCTTTCGCCGCCGCGGCCAGCTGGCCCTTGACGACGGCGCTCGCCTGCGCTTCTTCGACCGGGATGCCGCTGCGCAGCTGCAACGAAAGCGCCTTGGCCGCCGCGGCTTCGTGGAACTTCGCCTGCTTGATCTTGAGCGCGCCAAGCTCGTCCTGGTACTGCGCGTTCGCGTCGGTCACGCCAGCACGGCGCCACTTCGCGATGTTCTCCTTCGTGAGAAGCTCGGCCTTTTGCTTGTCGAAGTCGCGGTCGATCAGGCGGTTGAGGCGGTCGGTCCCCTCGTGACCCGTGCCGTGCCCCGACAGGTTGAAGTCGCCGAGGCCCGCGGCAATCTTGCCCATGACGCGGTCGCCGAGCGTATGGTCCGAGCCGAACTCATGGAACTTGTGATCCGCGACCGCTTGCTCGGCCTCGTCCGCGCGCGCGCGCACCGCCGCCATGATGCGCTCGTGCTCGTCAGCCTTGTCCTGCAGCTCCTGCGCTTCGAGGCGAGCGTCTACGCCCTCCTCGGCCTTCGCGTCGGTCTGCTCGCGCAGCTGGTCGGCCTTGGCGCGGCTGACGTCCCCCGTGGCCTCGGCCGCCTCCTTCCCGAGCTTGTCGGCCTGCGCCTGCGCTTCGAGCTCGCCGGGCGCCGGGGTCGGTTGGCGGATCACCTGCATCTGGGTGCCCGGTGGCAGTCCTGCTGGCGCGGGCGTCGGGGTCAGCGCGGGCGCGGCGGGCGCAAGGGTGTCCGCGGGCGCCGGTGCAGGCGCCGCGGGATTCTGATAGTCCAGCGCGTCGCCCTGGAACGACGCCGCATCGGGCGCCGCCGCGGGGTCGAGTCCTGTGGTCGGGTCGATCACCTAGAACAGGCTCCCGAGGAAGTGCGCGCCCTGGTCGATCCACCCCTTGTTCGTCTCGGCGTTGTGCTCGCCGGCCTTCTCGTTCAGCGTCTCGGCCGTCGCGCCGCCCGTGGCCGCCGTGTTCGCCGATTCGTTCGCCGCGCCGAGCGTCGTGTTGACGTTCTGCTGGCCCTCGGTCGCCTGCTGCCCGAGCACATTCCCGAGCGTCGCGCGCGCCGCGGCGGTCTCCTGCGCGCGGAGCATCGCCGCATCCTGATTCGCCTTGGCCTGCGCATCGCCGGCCGTCCGCATGGCTTGGATGTGCGCCAGGGCCGCGCTCTCGCCAGTCTGACCCGCGGCGCCCGATATCGCCGAGCGCGCGATATCGCCCACACCGGCGCCAAGCTGCGTCTGCGCGACCGAGGGGCCCGCCGTGCCGTTGATGACGCCATTCAGGTTGCCGACGAGGGCGGACTGCCCCGCGAAGCCCTGCTGTTGCTGCGCCTGCGCCTGCGGGAGCTGCGAGAACACGGCTTGCGAACGCGCGAAGTTCGCGGCGACCTGTTGCCGCACGTTCGGATCGACCACCTGTTGCGTCCCGTTCGGGTCGGCGTACACCTTGCCGCTCGTCGGGTCGAAGTAGTGCCCCGTGACGGGGTCGCGCTGGAGCGCGGCAGGGTTGACGGGCGGGCCGGCCGTGACGGGAGCGGAGCCGTTCACCTGCGTCGAGCGGTAGATGCGCCCCGGCGCGTGAAGAACACCTGCGGTGACTGGATCGTAGGCCATGCGCGCTCCTAGGTTGGGGCAATCCGCTTGGCGATCGCAAGCTTGTTGAGGCCCTTTTCGAGGCCGACATAGAAGGCTAGCGACTCGAACGAGGCGCCGCCGCTCGGCCCGCGCGGAAACGTGGTGCGGAACTCGAACCCGACATTCGAGCACAGTTCGCGCGCCATCGCGATCTCGTACAGATACTGCGATCCGTCGGGCGTGAAGTGGTAGGTCGTCACGACGGTCGACGTGTCGTCATCGTAGAAGACGTCGATGTCGAGGTCATGGTCGCCGTGATATGACCCGTAGAACTGCGTCGCCCAAACCCTCTTGAAGTTGCGGACGCCGCCAAGGTCGCACTGGTCGATCTTCGTCGTGAGCGGGATGCCCACGCCATTGTCGTCCGTAGAGCCCGGCACTTGCTGCCACACCGCGGGCGTGTTCGCCTCTCCGAAGACGAACTGACCTTGGAACGTCGCCCACGACGTCGCCCCGAAGGGAAGCGCCCACGTCGTCCACGCGCTGACTTCCGAGTCCCACATCACCACCGTCGCGTTGTCGAGCAGGAACCCGACGCGCTGGTCGCTATTCACGGCCACGGCCAGGATGTTGTTGCTCCCGAAGTCGTCCTCGGCCGACGCTCCGATGAACACGTTGCGCTGGTCGCGCGTGATGATCCAGACGCCACCCGCGCTCGAGGAGTACATCGCGCCGTCGCGAATCGTCTTCGAGAATCCTGTGCAGCCATTCGCGAAGGGCAGGCGCTGCGGCGTGGGAATCGCGCCGTTCGAGCCCGTGTCGTCGGGCAGGTTCCCGCTGGGAATGGTGAAGATGCTCGCCGCCGTGAAGATGACCATGAAGCCGTCGAGCTGCGCAATGCTCACGGGCGCCTCGTTCGACGGGAGGGTTAGGCGGAAAAGCGGGTTGAACCACAGTGCGTCGCCCTCGGTCTTCTTCCCCGAGAACCAGATCGCGCCGTCGTAACCGATGACCCACGCCCGGTCCTGCCAATCGAGACCCATCGAGAACGCGGGCGCCGGGTAGCGGTCCACGTAACCGTTGTCGGTGTACAGGACTTCGCTCGCCGCCGCGTTGATGTCGGAGACCGTATCGACGAAGGTCCACGTCGCTCCGCCCATGCTGTTGAGCGTCGGCGACAGGTCGGACGTCACCTTGAAGTGCGTGGTCGACATGACGCCGCCGATGACGGCAGTGCGGTACACGCTGATGTTGATCTGCTGGCGCTGCGAGACGAACGTGGTCAAGCCCGTGAGCGTGATCGTGTTGACGTTCGATACGCCCTGCGAACCCGAGGCCGTGACCGCTTGCGACGGGAGCGAGTACCAGCGGTCGCCGTTGTTGTTCGTGCCCTCGAAGACCACGACGTACTGGTAGATGTTTGCGCCTGCGTTCGTGACCACGACGGTCGGCGGCTCGGGCGCCTGGTTGACGTTGTCCTCGGAGAATACCGGCCCGCTGTTCAGCGTCGCCAGCGGCCCCGAGATGAACGTCTCCCCCGCGAACGTGAACGCATCGCCCACCTTCGTCGAGAATCGATACTCCTTGATGCCGACGGTGTTCGCGGGCTGCGCGTAGTACACGGTGCGCGTCCCGAAGTCGGGGCCGAAGTTGCGCTGCGCCGGTTGGATGCTCGTCGTGTTCTCGGCGCGGTAGCTGAGGGCGATGCCGATGCCGCCTTCGTTCGTCGTGTTCCCCTCCCCACCCATGCGCTGCGCCCATTGGAAGTTGCCGGAGGCGTCGAGCCGGGCCACGTAGGCGTCGGCCCCTCCCTTGCTGG